>CAIMMJ010000181.1 GCA_903842515.1 uncultured Bacteroidota bacterium
ACACTCTGATTTTTTGTTAACCTAGATACCTCTCCCATTCTTATATTTCTACCTTCTGGGTCTTCTACAAAAACCTCATTAAAGAATTCTTTGTTTAATGTAAAATTTGGTGCACTATACACCAATCTTGTGGTGGTAAGCAATCCAATTCCGCCACCATCTTCTTGCAGAATTACATCTTCGCCACCTGAGGTTCTGAGCGGATCATCAAACCTGGCAAACTCGCAGGTTGCAGTTACAAAAAATGGATATCTTCCTTTATTTTTCCAACTTTTGATATCAGATATTTCTAACACCCTTTCTTGTGCCCAACCCGATTCTCCTCCATGCCCTGTATAATTTATTATTAAGGCTCCTCTTTCTACCCTTGAATTTATAGCTTGCTTTACATCGGGAAATCTTTGGCCACCTGCATTTACAACTTGCTTATACGTATCAAAATAAATTTTTTCGATGTTAAAATCGTTGAAAGATGTATCTACAAAAGTTGCTATTTTATCTGCATCCCTAAGGTGAGTATTTCTATCTTGATCATCTCCAACAAAACAAATTATATTTTTCCAATCACCGCTTATGTTTGCACCGGTTTCGGCACAAAAATTTGTATTTGTATTGAGTTCAAGAGGTGTTTTTGTTTCGTACTCAATAATTTTGTTCACCATAATTTTTGCCTCTTCTAAAGATTTAGCCGGCAATCTTCCAATTCCAATATCCATTAATTCCTGAAGCTCTTCGGATTCATCGTTATCCAACAATCCAAAATAATCATCAGATATGTAAGACAAGGTTAAATCCATAGATTGTAAAGATTGATAACTAGGTATAAAATTGGTGTTTCCATTTTTACTTCTTTCTCTGTTATTATAACTTGCATCACCAAAAAGCAATAAATACTTGGGAGCATCTACACTACTTGTTGCTCTGTCGTAAAACATTTTGCAAAAAGTTTTAATTGCAGTAATATCTTGGCTTCCAGAAGAAAATTCATTGTAAATTTCTTGCGGTGTTACTAATACAGTTTTTAAACCATCAGTACTTGTATGTAAATTTTTTAAACGTAATGCCTCACTGTAAAATAGTGGATGCGAAACAATTATTAAGTCAGTTGCACCAAGTGCATGTAAATTTTGATTGGTAACTTTTCCAAAATAAGTAGGAACTTTTAAAACACTGCTTACCATATTAAATGCAACATACTCTCTTAGTTCAGACGCTTCTTGTTTGAAGCTAAAAGTGTTTCCACTAAAATCTCCAGATTGAAACATTGGCAAAAGAGGATTTGTAATGTCTAATATTCTTGTATTAGCACTAGCATCCAATACATTAAAAATAGCCGTATTTCCGGGACCAACACTTTTTTTATCTTTAAACTTAATATAATTTGTTGTTAATTTTAAATTTCTTCGGGCTACAACTTCTATATAATCAAGGTATCCAACAGCAGAACTGTACTGAGGATTTTTTGTAAAATCAACTTTAACGGAAATGTTAGAAGAGTTAGGGATAAATTTAAAACAAGTGGAATCAAATTTTCCAAAGTCACTTGTATAATTTCCTAGATTTACAGAAACCGGAGAAAAACTGCTAGATGCTCCCTGGCATGAAACTTTAAATGTAGAAGGAGGAGAAGACCGAACAAGTCCTTTTGTATTTATATAAACCGAATCGGAAATACTAAGGTTAGGAAAATTAAAATCAAAATTGTAGCTTGTTTGGGCATCAAATTTTTCACCTAGCCACTGCCTTCCGCTTGATATTAAATTAACAGCTTCATTCTCATAAAATTGATATTCGTCGAATGAGGTAACAGTAACATTAGCTTCATTACTGGATTGATTTTGAGAAGGTATCCTAAGTCCAGAGCCTATATCCGTATTTAAGAAATAATATGTTGTATCGCTGTAAAAATGCCTTCTGTGAGATACTTTGGAACAATTGTCTCCGGCCTTCCATTCATTGGGAGTTTGACCATAAAAAACAACAAAATCTTCAGCATCAAATTTTCCATCATTTTCGCCCTGAACAACTATTGGATTTTCAACTAAATCGTCAAATCTTGAAACAGAATTACTAAATGGCAATTGCTTTCCACCATTTCCATAAAGCCTTATGTATTGTGGATTTAACGTTGCCATATCAATTCCAATATCACTTAAGAATTTATAATCTAATTTATAAATTCCATCAGATGGCACCCCAATTCTATACCAGGTTCCTGTTGCCAACACTGAGTTAGAAGCAAAGTTTAGCGTGGAAGAAACTGCTCTTTGCATTTGCCCTAGAACAACATCAATTTCAAAGGAGGTTAACTTTTCAATTTCACCGTTTCCATTTTTTATAAATGGAATTACTTTAAACCAAAGTTTTCTTTGTTTTTTTTCTGTTAGTATTTTAGAGACTGTTTCAAACTTTAAAGCAGTTATTTTATCTCTTTTAATCAACTTGAGCTCATCAGTGGTTAATTTTTCTGATGTAAACTTTTTTAATACAACAATTGAATTGTCAGAAAAGTTACCTTCCACAAAATCTGTATAGCAAGGTAAAAATTCATTTTTTACTTTCTCTATTCCTGCCCCTTCAAAGTTTAATATATAAATGGGCTCTTCAAACTCACTGGAAATATTTATTGATTCCTTCCAAACAATATTTTTTGTTTTTGAAATTTGAGTCGTTCCAAAAGATAACAAAACAACAAAAATCAAAAAATTTGTAATTATTAGTTTTAACATTTTAAATAATTTTTCGTTAAGAATAACAATATTACTACTCGTTTATTGTTTTAAAACAAAAAAAACAATAAATTTGTTGACTATATACTTTTTTAAATGAAAAAACTAGTAAGCAGTTTGTTTATTTTATCACTTCTATTCAGCGCTAACATTGAGGCTCAAGATATTCATTTTTCTCAGTTCTACGCAAATCCAATTTTTTTAAATCCTGCTTTTGCGGGTTCTGTAAGATGCCCAAGGATTGTAACGAGCTATAGAAATCAATGGCCGGGAATAGACGGCAATTACGTTACATACGCCGCCTCATTTGATAAAAATGTGGATGATTTAAACGGTGGAATTGGCGTTTTGGCCTATAGCGACCGTATGGGTTCCGGCGTTGTTTCAACAAATTCAATTAGCGGAATGTATTCCTATCAAATAAATGTGAACAGACGTTTTAGCCTAAGAGCAGGTATACAAATGACGTATGTTCAAAGAAGTATAGATCCAACCAAAATGAATTTTGGAGACCAGATAGATCCAAAATATGGTTTTATCTTTAATACTAACGAACGATTCCCAAGAAATTCAAAAGACTATCCAGATTTCTCTGCTGGTCTTATTGGTTTCAGTGATAGATTTTTTGGTGGCGTAGCTGTTCATCACATTGGCCAACCAGACGAGGCTTTTATTAGAACAGGAACCAACAGCAGCATTCTTCCACGAAAGTATACCGTTCATGCAGGTGCTGTAATACCTATTAATGACCAAGATGACTTTACAATTTCGCCGAATGCAATTTTTCAACAACAAGCAAAATTTCAGCAATTAAATTTAGGTCTTTATTTTACAAAAGGCCCGTTTGTAGGTGGTTTATGGTACAGGAACAAAGATGCTATCATTGCCTTAGTAGGTTTTAAATACAGTATTTTTAGATTTGGCTACAGCTACGATGTTACAATATCTAAACTCAGAGGAGGATACGGTTCACACGAAATAACTGGTAGTTTTCAATTCTTTTGTAAAAAGAAAAGGAGAGTATTTAATACGGTTAATTGTCCAACTTTTTAAAAGTAACCTTTGTTTTAACTTTTGCGTTAAAACGAAGTGTACTAAATAAAATCAATAATAATTGTAATATTTTTATTTAATTTGCGTTCTTTATTAAACTCAAGCAATCAACAACCAATCATTGATAATCAATGAATATGAAAAAAATAAGAAAAATATCTAATTACCTAGCCTTAGTGGCTTTTGTTATGGTTTTGGCTTCTTGCTCAAGAGAGAAGTCTTCTTCTACCGGTTGGGAATTTAACAATCCTGATAATGGAGGATATGAAAAACTTCCATACATAGAACAAGAAACTGGTCCTGGTTTAATATTAATAGAAGGTGGTTCATTTACAATGGGTAGAACAGAGCAAGATGTAATGGGCGATCACAACAGTAATCCAAGAAAAGTAACTGTTTCTTCTTATTACCTAGACGAAACTGAAGTTACCAATAGTATGTTCAGAGAATACCTCTATTGGTTAAGAAATGTGTATGGCACAGATTACCCCGAAGTGTTAAGAAAAGCATTACCAGATACATTAGTGTGGAGAGACCGTTTAGGGTATAATGAACCTTATGTAGAGTATTATTTAAGACATCCTGCATACAATGATTATCCAGTAGTAGGTGTCAATTGGTTGCAAGCAGCTGACTTTTGCTCTTGGAGAACAGATAGAGTAAATGAAATGATTTTAGTAAGAGAAGGAATCCTTCAATGGGATCCGGCAAACTGGTCAAATCAAAACAATTTTAATACAGACGCCTACTTAGTTGGACAATACGAAGGAACAGTTCAAAAATTACTCCCTGACGTTAATCCTAAAGGTAGTGGTGAAAGAAAAGCCAGAATGGAAGACGGTATTTTATTGCCAAGATACAGACTCCCAACTGAAGCAGAATGGGAATATGCAGCATTGGCATTGATTGGCAATACTACTGATGAAAATATTTCTGAAAGAAAATTATATCCTTGGAACGGACATTACGTAAGAAACGACCAAGAAGCCAACATTGGTAGAATGATGGCCAACTTTAAAAGAGGCAGAGGCGACAACATGGGTGTTTCTGGTGGACTTAATGACAATGCAGATATTACCGCTCCTGTATTGGCATATTGGCCAAACGATTATGGTATATACAACATGGCTGGAAATGTTAGTGAGTGGGTAATGGATGTTTACAGACCTTTAAGTCCTGAAGACAAATCAGATTTTAGGGCATTTAGAGGTAATGTATTTAAAACTAAAGTTCTTGACGATGAACTAAGACCAGATGCAAAATTGGAAGAAGTTCAAAAAGATAGCTCTGGAAATATTACTGGTTTACCTGGCCAATTGAAATTTAGAAACGTAGAAGTTGAAAAAGATAATTTAGCAGACAGAAGAAACTACAGAAGATCAGATAACATTAACTTCTTAGACGGTGATATAAACTCACAAGTTAGAGACGAGTGGGTTGGCGTTGAAGCAGACCCTGAAAAAGCTGAAAGTAATTTCATGTACGAATACGGAATTTCTTCTATGGTTGATGACAAAGCAAGAGTTTATAAGGGAGGAAGTTGGAAAGATAGAGCATACTGGATGGTTCCAGGAACAAGAAGGTTCCTTGACCAAAAACAAGCTACAAATTGGTTAGGATTTAGATGTGCAATGGATAGAGTAGGCAGCCCAGTTGGACTAGGCGGCGGCGGCGGAAAAAGCAAATAATCATAATTTATTATTTACAAAGCCGAATGAAATTTCATTCGGCTTTTTTTTTGCAAAAAATCTACTGTATTGCAAACCCTAGTTGTACCTTTGTAACAAATGAAAATAAATCTATTATCTATTTTTAGTTTTGCAGCCTCTTTATTATTGATTGCTTGCAAAGACAATTCAGAAAAAACTAAGCCAACAACAAAATCAATTACAGAATCTGTTTATGCATCTGGTATAATCAAGAGCAAAAATCAATACCAAGCATTTGCAACTGTAAACGGTATTATCCAAGAAATTTATGTGAACGAAGGCGATACTCTAAAAAAAGGCCAAAAGATTTTGTTAGTCTCCAATGAAACTCAAAAATTAAATAAAGAAAATGCATTACTATCGGCACAATTTTCTGACAATAAAAACAATCAAGGAAAATTAAATGATGCTCAGCAATTAGTAGAATTGGCCAAAATAAAATTAAGAAATGACTCTTCTCTATTTTTTAGACAAAAAATTTTATGGGAAAAAAATGTAGGTTCTAAAATTGATCTCGATCAAAAAGAATTAAATTATCAAAATTCTAAGTCCAATTATTTTTCTTCCAAAACAAAGTACGAAGACCTGAAAAAACAAATAGATTATTCTTCTTCTCAATCAAAGAAAAACTTGGAGATTTCCAGCAAACTCGAAAACGACTTTACGCTTAAAAGTGAAATAGATGGTGTAGTTTTTAGTATTTTAAAAACGAAAGGCGAAATGGTAAGTTTGCAAACTCCACTTGCAATTATTGGCGATGCAAGTGAGTATATTTTAGAAATGCAAGTAGATGAATACGATATTTTTAAAATTAAAACAGGACAAATTGTTTATGTAACGCTAGACAGCTACAAAGGGCAAGTTTTTGAAGCCAACGTTTCAAAAATATTTCCAATCATGAACGAGAGAAGTAAATCATTTTTAGTTGAGGCTGAGTTTATAAATCCCCCTCCTACCCTTCTTCCAAACATTTCTCTTGAGGCGAATATTGTTCTTAAAACAAAAGAAAATGCACTTATTATTCCAAGAAATTACTTAGTAAACGACTCAACAGTACTTGATGCTAATGGCAACAAAATAACCATTAAAACTGGATTGAAAGATTACCAAAATGTTGAAATTATTGAGGGACTAAGACCAGAAAATGAAATAATAAAACCCAAATAATGAAATTAAAACTTTTAAGCAGGGTTTCTTTTTCTTTGTTAATGGCTCGCTGGAAACAAACTTTGGTAGCTGCAGTAGGCGTTACTTTTAGCATAACCATGTTCATTGCCTTGCTAAGTTTTATGTCGGGGTTAAATGATTTACTAGATGGTTTAATTGTAAATAGAACACCACACGTTAGGTTGTATAACGAAATTCAAGCATCAAAAATCCAACCCATTCAATTGGCTAAAAAATATGCAAACAGTTACAATTTCATTAACTCAGTAAAACCAAAAAACGAAAAAATTGAAATTTATAACAGTGCGGCAATCCTAAAAGAGTTAAAAAATGATTCGAGAGTTTTAGGATTTGCACCTAAAATTACTACCCAAGTTTTTTTTAATGTAGGCACAATAGACCTAACAGGTGTAATAAACGGTATTGACCCAATAGAAGAAAATAGGCTGTTTATGTTTAAGGAGTATGTTACTACAGGTAATTTTATGGACTTAAAAAATACTCCAAACAGCATTATTTTGGGCAAAGGTGCAGCAGAAAAAATATTAGCAAACATTGGCGATGTCATTCAAGTTACCACATCCAAAGGAGAAAAAATGCAGATGAAAGTTGTAGGTTATTTTCAATCAGGAATTCAAGAAGTGGATAAGGTACAAAGCTATGCCTCTATTGCAACAACACAAAAATTACTGGGAGTTCCAAATAATTACATAACTGATATACAAGTAAAATTAAAAGATATTTTGTTAGCGCCAAGCCTAGCTCGTGAGTTTTCTGCATTATATGATTTGGATGCAGTAGATATTCAAACAGCGAATTCTCAATTTGAAACAGGAAGCTCTGTAAGAACAATTATTTCTTATGCAGTTGGAATAACATTGCTCATTGTTGCAGGGTTTGGGATATACAACATTTTAAACATGATGATTTATGAAAAGATGGATTCTATTGCTATCCTAAAAGCAACAGGATTTTCTGGGAATGATGTAAATCAAATTTTTATTACAATTGCATTAAGCATAGGTATTTTTGGAGGTATTTTAGGCCTTGTATTTGGCGCCGGTTTATCTTATGTAATAGACAATGTACCTTTTAATACCCCTGCATTGCCAACCATTAAAACCTTTCCAATAAATTACAATCCAAAATTCTATTTTATTGGTGCTGTATTCTCTATTGTCACCACTTATTTTGCAGGTTACTTTCCATCACGAAAAGCAAGTAAAATTGATCCAGTTCTTATCATTAGAGGAAAGTAAACATGCAAGAGAAAGTACTAGAAGCCATAAATATTTCTAAATCATTTCACGACCCCATTACTATAAAAGTTTTAAAGGACATAAATTTTTCGCTTAACCCGGGCGAATTTGCCTCTATTATTGGAAAATCGGGCTGTGGAAAATCTACTTTACTCTATATTCTCTCTACTATGGATACCGACTATGAGGGAGATTTGTTGATTAGTGGAATAAACATGAAAAACAAAAAGGAAGGTGAGTTGGCTCTTGTTAGAAATCAAAAAATAGGATTTGTTTTTCAATTTCACTATTTATTGAACGAATTTTCAGTATTAAAAAATGTAATGTTGCCGGGCTTAAAATTAAATAAGTACTCAGAAAAAGAAGTTGAAAATAGAGCCTACGAAAAACTTAAAATTTTAGATATTCAGAACGAAGCACTAAAAAAACCAAATCAACTTTCGGGGGGCCAAAAGCAAAGGGTTGCAATTGCAAGAGCACTTATAAATGATCCGCTAATTATTATGGGTGATGAACCAACCGGAAACCTCGATAAAAAAAATAGCGACATTGTTTTTGACATCTTTAAAGAATTGGCCGAAGTATACAATCAAACACTTTTAATAGTTACTCACGACAACGAATTTGCCAGTAAAACTCACCGTATAATTGAAATGGAAGACGGAAAAATTATTAAACATTAATTTCTTAATTTTTCTTCTACACTACTTCCTTGTTGCAATTGTCAAAGTAAGCTCTTACAAAATTAACTTCGGCATAACCAATTTTTCCGCTAAACTTTTCTATTATTTCTTTGCTCAAAATGTTAGTATCAGATTTTAATAGTTTAATAATTTTATTACTGATGTCT
>CAIMMJ010000182.1 GCA_903842515.1 uncultured Bacteroidota bacterium
AACTCCGATTCTGCTGGTACTCCTAATAGATGTTTGTTCTTTTTAATATAAGATTCTACTTCGTTTAAAGGGGTAAGTCTATAATCTTCCTCAAATACAAAATCTGGCCAATTATTATTTAGGTTTACATGAAATTCTCTTGCATAAGCAATTCCTTCTATTACCAACTTACTGTTTGGGGTGGAATTATTTCCAATCAAAACATTTCCATTTAAAATTGTTTTGCCCACCACATGAAGTTTTTCTGTAGGGTTGCCAATTCCAATTCCTACATTTCCATTTAATAGTGTTGTGCCATAAACATCGAGGTTTCCCTCTAAAACAGAGTTGCCTCTTACATTAAAGGCCAAATTTGTATTTTGAGGCTTGCCAACAACTAATTTTCCACCATTTCCGCCTGTTACGGCATGTATATCTTTTCCACAATAATAATTAAGCAATAAACTAGGTCCACCAATCTCATTTCCGTTACTTCCTGCGACATCAATGTGGGCATTTCCTCCGTCACAAAACATGTTTAGGGTATGCAAATCACCGTTGTAAGCACTTTGTTTATAAACTGTTATTCCATTATCAAAATCAAACCTTGAACTAAGTTTTGGGTATGCACAAAAGTTAAAGCTAGGAACTAGTAATGGGTCTCTGCCAAACCTAAAATAATTTGTACTATCTATGTTTGAAGAAGGGACAAAAGAAATTCCATAATCATTTTCGCCAAAAACCAAACGTTGCTTTAGTTTTACATCACCAAAAAACTTAGCTTTTCCATTTCGCACTTCAAATTTTTCAGCCTCTCCGTTGATTCCTAATTCTCCAATCACTAATTTGTCAATTATCTTAACAGAATTTTCAAAGTTAGTTTGACCCACAAATTTACTTTGTTCGTTCATCATAATTACGTAAGCTTTTAAGGAATCGGTATTGACATAATTTGCATTTAAATTACTTGCATTTATTAGCCCTGCATCAATACTATCAGCATCAAACTGCCCTTGTTGATAAACATTTTGATCCACATAAATATTTCCTCTTACTCTTAAATTTCCAAAAATATCTAATCGCTGTGTTGGATTTGCAACGCCAATTCCAACAAAACCATTGGGCTGAATTCTCATTCTTTCTACATTGTTTGTTCTAAAAAGAAAAGGATAATTATTGGTTGTTCCAATAAAATTACTGAAGCTTCCAGCGTTTCCGTTTGTGTTCCAAGATGTTTGAGCCATTGTAATACTTTGGCATACAACAAAACTAAGCACAGTAAGTAGGAATCTACTTTTGTGAATTGATTTTTTTAGAGTTGTTTTCATGTTTTGGGTTTTATAAAATTTTATTCAAATTATTTACTCTAGGTGATTAGAATTTTACCGTTAATTTTTGGTAATTCTTGTCGCGTAAACCTAAATAAAAAAAGAATTGAAAATGCAAATGGTAGGGTTGTATTTTTTTGTTAAATTTTTTTATGTTCTTGCAAAGTCCTTATTTTATTGATGATTAAGCAATAAAAAAAAATTATTTTTTGTATTGCCATGGTAGGGTAACCCTACCATAAATGGTAGGGTTATGGTAGGGTTATGGTAGGGTATAAATTGAACTTTAATGCAAAAAAATCGTTATTTTTTTTTAAGCTCTTCTCTGTTTTTTACATTAAACTTTCTATAAATATTGGTCAAATGTTTTTCTACAGTAGAAATTTCTATGTTTAATTCTTTGGCAATTAAATTGTTTGCTAAACCACTTTTTAAATAGTTTAAAACTTTGTTTTCAGCTTCAGTAAGAGTTATGCTTTTTTGTGCATTTATACTTTCGTTAGTTGGTCTATGCAAACCATTTTCAATTATTAATTCAAGTATAGGTTTTTCAAAATATAGTTCATCTTCAAGCACCGTTTCTATTGCAATTTTATAAATTGCCTGCTTACAGCCCTTTTGTATGAAACCTTTAACTCCATACGAAGTTAAATTTATTAATTCTTGTGGAGTTTTATAAGATGAGGTGCAAATAATCTTACAATTTTTTTTTAGTCTTTTAATTTCATTTGCAGCTTCTAAGCCATTCATGAGAGGCATATCAATGTCCATTATTATTACTGATACAGATTTCTCATTTATAATTTTTAAAACATCTGTTCCATCAAATGCAAAAAATATTAATGCATCAGAAAAAAAATAAAGAACAGATTCTTTTATACTCTCACAAACTAGTTTATTGTCGTCGGCAATAATAATGCTTAACATAGAAAGAGATAACTTGCAGGTTATTTAATATACAAAAGTAAAATATAAATTGATAAAATGAAATTATTAAAATTTGATTTTAATTCGATTAAAATTTAAAAAACCTTGTCGTGCCAATGTCTAATTTTGGCTCTTTTGCATTTTTTTCGAGCGATGGGTGTTGGCGTTTTGGAAAACGTTTTTTCTGCTGCATAAAGTTGTTGTAAACATCGGTTTATAGCATAATCTCATCCCCTGCTGCCGCAAGCGTCCCGCTTGTGGCCAATGCATATTTAGAATTACAATTTTTCAATTTTAACTAATCCTTTAATTTCTGCAAAATCTCTTGCACTGCTATAAATATAATCATAGTCATTTTCTACAAAACCTGCCTCCACTGGATTATTATGAATATAATTTACTTTTTGATCAATTACCTCATTGCTCCATAATTCGATTGGATGGTTATGTTGTTGCCAAAACTGATTTGTTGTATTATTTGA
>CAIMMJ010000183.1 GCA_903842515.1 uncultured Bacteroidota bacterium
AATGGCAAACATTCCATTTAGTTTTGAAACAAATTTTGCTCCCCATAAAACATAGGCTTCTAAAATTACTTCAGAGTCTGAGGAAGTTTTAAATTTAAAATCTGGTTTTGCAGAAATAATCTCAAGTGCTATTTCTTTAAAGTTATATACCTCTCCATTGTATACCATTACAAATTTTCCGCAAGAACTTTCCATTGGCTGATTGGCAGAATCGCTTAAATCGATAATACTTAATCTGCGATGACCAAGAGCAATAGAATTTTGATAAAAATAACCAGCGGCATCTGGCCCACGACGGCTTATTACATCTGTCATTCCTATTAATTCCTCTTTAGAAATAAAATTGTTATTGCCAATAAAACCGGTTATTCCACACATACTTTTTTAAAATAAACTTACAATACCAAAGTGAATTTTTGCTGCACGCAAAATTATAGGATTATTTAATTGTTTTCCTAATGCATAAGTAAGATTAAATATTCCTGCTTTTGTTTCAAAACTTATACCCGCGCCAAAACTTAATGGTCTATCAATAATTCTTTTGTTTGCCGAAATATTTTCGAGGTAGGCTCTTGAAGCAAATAAAAATATATTACTGTTTTTGTCCATTAAAAATCTATACTCAATGTTTGAAATTGCATAAAATGAAGCAAATATTGATTCGTCGTCAAAGCCCCTAAAAGATTGTAAACCACCTATTCTAAAAAGTTCATTGCTAAAAATTGATTGCCCAGAAATGTAAGCACTTTTAGCTCCAATAAGTAATGTTCCTTTTTTTAAAATTGGTATAAAATAGTCTATAAAACCTTCGCCTAAATATTGAACGGATTTTAGTTGAACGTTTTGATACGCTAGAGGATTAACATTTGGATTTTTTCGAATATTCTTGTTGCCCACAGAAAAATTTGAAGTTACACGCAATCCTTTTCGCGGATTAAAACGATAGTTTGTGTAATCTAGTTTTATACCTATTCCGTAGGATTTTGTTGTGATGTCAGCATAATCGGGCAATACAGTTAGAAATTCCAAACCTTGAGTAGAAATTAAATTACTACTACGAACTGAATAAAAAACTTTAAAATAATTTGCTCCTGAAAGTAAAAATTGAAGACCAATTGTATTTTTTAAATCAGTAAAAGTTGTATCTCTTTTGTATAGATTAAATCCGTAATCAAATCCGATAGGAGTTCGGAAAATGTAGGGATAATTAAAATTAATTTTTAAGTCTTGTGTGCCCACTTGCAGCTTTCTCCAATCTGCTTCTATAAATTCTCCTGCCGAAAAAGAATTAAATAATCTGATGTGAGCTTGACCGGTAAATAGAATTTTTCCGGTTTGATTGTCTGGAAGAAAACCCAAAATCCCATCAAATTGATTGGCCTTTTTTTGGTTGAGAAATAGGTTTAGCTTGGTATATTTTCTGGTGAATATCAGTTGAGGAGATTTTTCCAATGTTGCAAAAGAAAGTTCTCTCAAACGATTTCCTGCATTAATAATTTTATTTTCGTTGTAAATTGCTCCCGGTTTTATACCTGCAAAATTGTAGATAAAGTATTTATTTAGCTTTAGTGTTCCCGAAATATTTATAGAATCTAATTTTACAGGAATATTTTTTTTAATTTCCAAATCACCTTTAAGTGAATATTCCTCAACACTAGTATTTACAAGTTGAACAGAGCAAAAAGGGAAGCCATTATTTTCCCAATAACCAATAATTTTTTCTTGCAGTTTTATAAATTCTGACAAGGAATAAGAAGAATTTTCTTTAGGATAAAACGACATTTTTTCTTCAATTCCTATTGATATTGTTCTTGAGATTATAACATTCTTAAAATATTTGGTAAGAAAAAAATTATAAATAGAAGTATCTTTTTTTGAAATTACTGTATCTACTTTTAAAGAAACAAAATCTTTCTTTAGCATCAGAAGTTTAAGTTTTTGAGCATATTTTGTGCAAGCCAATGAATCATTAAACATTTTTACAATAACTGAATCTTTTTCGTTTGTGTTTAAATTAAATATTCCCACATAAGATTGTGTAGCAGTAGTATTTAAGCAAAAAAAAAGAATTACTAAAATGATGCTATTTAATGAAAACAATTTCATCTTTACATGAGTTCCAAATACAAGTTATACATTGCATTGGAGGTATTATTTAAAGTAAATTTTTGCACATGTTCGCTGCCTTTTTCTATCATTTGTTTTCGGAGATTTTCGTCTTCCAAAACCTTGTCAATGGTAGCAGAAAAAAGTTCTGAATTAAGAACGTCAGTATATTGAGTGTATGCTCCACCGGCTTCGGGAAAACAAGAATCTTTGTGTGCAATTACAGGTACTTTGCTAGCTAATGCTTCAATAATTGGGATGCCAAACCCTTCAAAAACACTAGAGGATATATAAATTTTTGCAAGATTGTATAAATACATTAATTGCTGTGTTGAAATATTTTCGAGAAAAATTAATCTATTTGAAAAATTATTGTCAGCAACAAACTGCATCACTTGTTTAAAATAATCTTTTTTGTTGCCAACAATTACAAGTGGAATATCAAATTTAGATTGCTTTATTGCTTTAACTAAACCTAAAAGATTTTTTCTTTCCTCTATAGTTCCAATGTATAGTAAAAATTCAGCAGGTAGATTAAACTCTTTATTAAACTTATTAAGTTCATTTTCTTTGGGCTCATCAAAAAAAATAGGATTACAACTTTGGTAAGCCACTTTTATTTTTTGTTCGGGAATATGATAAAACTCAATTAAATCTCTTTTTGTTTGTTCACTTATTGCAACCACTAAATCGGCAGATTTGCATGCTTTTTTTACTTTAGTAGCATAAATTCTGCAATCAACAGGATTATACAGCTTGGGGTAACGAACAAAGATTAAATCGTGAATGGTAACAATTTTTTTTGTCTTTTTATTTTTGCAAAATTCTAAAGGAAGTTCATTGCTTAAACCATGGAAGATATCTACATCTAATTTTCTATAACTATTGGGGATAACAAAACTTCTCCATGTTGCATGAAATAGCGCTGGAAATGTTGATGGCGGGAGAATTATATTTACATTACTATAAGAATTTAAAAAATCTAAAAACGCTGAGGGAGATTTCTTTGGGGAAAATAAATAGTAATTATTGTTGGGTTTATTAGCAATTAAGCCTTGTATTAATGTTCTTGCATAGTTCCCTAATCCGGTGTTGTTGGTAAAAGCACGTTTGGCATCAAATGCAATATTCATTCCGCTAGATTTCTACTAATTTACGAAGTAGTCTGTTTTTACTGTAATTCGTGCTGTTTTATTTTTTGAGTAAGTATTAAACGCACCTCCCCAAGTAAGTTCTTCGGGAGAATTTTGTGCGGTTATCTGAAAAATTCCCATGTCTGCTTTTTTTAGTTTTCCTAATTGGGCACCAGCGTTTTCTGCTATTTTTTCGGCTCTTTGCCTGGCGTTTGCAGTGGCATTTGCCAACATTTCTAATTTTAGCTTGTCTAGTTTTGTGTAATAATAACTTGGAGCATTGGAATTAAATTCAATTCCTTGGTCAATAATCTCAGTTACCTCACGTGAAATTTTCTCTACTTTTTCTACATTTTTAGAGTTTATCTCTACTTGCTGAGAGAGCACGTAACCGTTAAAAGTCTCTCTCCTACTTCCATCTGAATTATATACATAACTAAAATCTTTTGAAATATTTATGGAGTTAAATACCATTTCTGATTCTACGATTCCTTTACTAATTAAGTATTTTTTTATTGTTTCTTGGTCTTTTTTTATTTCGGCATAAGCATCTTTTAATTCAAGTGATTTGCGGATTACACTTCCAGACCACACAATTAAATCGGAATCAAAATCTTTAGAGGCAAGACCAGTTACTGATATGGTATGATTAGAACTGTGAGAGCTTTTCCAGGCAGAGCCCAAAATCCATGCTGCTATTACCACAGACAATGAAATTATTATTGATCGGAAATTATTTTTCATATTTTTTTTAACTTATACTGCTACTTCGTACTCTCTTAAAACGTTATTTAATGAGGTTTTTAAATCTGTACTTTCTTTTCTTTTGCC
>CAIMMJ010000184.1 GCA_903842515.1 uncultured Bacteroidota bacterium
GACGCTGATTCTGAATTAACAACAACAAATGAAGAAGACAATTTAGAAGAAATGTTAGGCTTTAATAATTCTTCCGATGAAAATAATAATGAAACTACTAATAATGAATCTAGCTTTCCAAGTATTTTTACAAATTCAACAAATGATTCCTTAAGTGAAGAAGAAAATAATCCAGTAGATTCTTCAAATTCAGTTGAAAATATACCAACAATTAAACAAGCTGATGATGAATTAACGACAATAATTGACCAAGTCGATTCCTTAACATTTACAAACCAAGTAATTTTTGACAAGACAGCCGAGATATCGGCAAAAACTATGGAGGAAGTCGCTATTAATGCAGGATTAAATTTTGATTTCGATGCTGATTACAATACGATTAATAATAATCAAATAATAAAAGATTTGGTTATTGAGTTAGGAACAAATAAGCTGCCACGATTCTCTTGCGCTTGTCATAAATTGAACTTAGCTATTCGCTAAGCAATCAGTAAACATAAACCATTATCAAAAATAATTCTCAAATTAAATAAATGCAATAAACACTTTAGAAGAACTATAGCGCTCTCAAGAATTTTACGTCAAAAAAAATGTCGATTAAGAACAGAAAATTTAACGCGATGGTCAAGCACGTATTTAATGTTGGAGTCAATTAAAAAGGCCTATGATAGAGAAGCGTTTAGTGAAGAAAATAAATGCCCTGTTGATATGAAAACAATCGAAGTATACTTGCAAATTCTACGCCCAGCTTATCAGTTTATGTTGGGCCTCCAATACACTTCCAGTACAATAGCACAAGTTCTAGTTGGTGTATTGAAGCTTGCGCACAAATGGGAAACGATTGATTTAAAAGGCGACGTTAAAAATTTTTCTATTATGTTATTGGCTTGTTTGAAAAAAAAATTTTCTTTCGAGCTGGACTCCAATTTATATAAAGTAATTTAACATTTTCTTAATTAATGAAAAAAATTTTCTAGTAGATAATATTGCTGATTTTAAAGATTAAAATCATCAATTTTTTAAAGAAATTTAAAAATAGTTAAGAAAATATTTAAAAACAAAATAATTTGATTTAGGCTGCTGCTGTTTTACAAATAAGAACAATGAAAATATGGCAATGTAGAGTATTTAGTTCGAAATTTGAGCTAAAAAAATGTGGCCTTAACGCTATTCTGCCTGCTTATAAAGAGTTTTTTAAATTTCAAAAACAAATAGTATCCAATGTTGAATCGACAGCACCCGAATCAGCTAAAAGTACAAGCAGCAACCAATTCTTTTCTTCCAATCATGGTGGTCTGTTTTACGATTCGGAGACAGAGAGGCCAAGTGACGAAGTTCAATGTGAAGAGCAACAATTAGAATCTGAAATAAACGCAGAAATTAAAATTTATAATGATTTTATAAAATTTAATAAAAACGTAGATGGAGTAAGCTCTTCAAAAGAATTTTGGTTAAGTAGAAATGATTTACCAAGACTTCGTCAGTTGTTTGTTATCTTAGAAAATATTGGTGCTTCAAGTGCTCCCTTAGAAAGATTCTTTACTGGCATAATAAATTCTGCTCGAATGCAAAATATGAATGATGATTTATTAATTAATAAAAGTCTTTTAAAAGCAAACATTAAAATTTTAAGCGAAATCAAAGCGTGAAATTAACTCTTTAATATAGAAATAAAATAATCAACAAAATATAAATTTTTCAAAATTATGTCATTGTGTCATCGAAATTAACGTTTAAAACCGTTCAGTTTAACAAATATTTAATTTTAAGTATATTTTAAATCATAATTTAAAGTTTTTAGGCAAATTCTATCAAAAATTCTAAAATTGTACGCATTTTTTTGAGTATTTGAGTA
>CAIMMJ010000185.1 GCA_903842515.1 uncultured Bacteroidota bacterium
TAGATTCGGCAATAGTATCATCTATCCATTCTTTATTATTCTCGTTTGTTTCTCTTTTAATTAATGTGCTAACAAGTATTGGAATTAAATTTTCTTTGATGTAAGTGCCTTTTAAAGAAAGTGATTTTTCTTTTTCCTGAATAACTTCAGCAAGAGCTTTTCTTCTAACTAATAAAGATTCTAAATCTTTTATTTGACTTTTTTCCATAATTAATTAGCTAAAACTGAAACAATTTTATTGGCGAAATATTTTCTGAAGCTTTTTTTAAAAAATGCCAAATAAATAAATAACAACATTAAAAAAAATGAGCAAACAATACCCATCCCTAGAGCATAATTGTTCACTAATTTACCAATCCATAAGAACAATGCCAGTGAACCCGTAACTAAAAACAAACTTAAAATTAGAAATACAATTAATGATGAACTGATAAATGCACTCAGCAAAGCAGTTTTTTCTATAGCAGCTAATTTTATATCCTCAGATTTAATTTCAGCATAAGATTTTAACTCTTCGGTAAAATCTCCTATTGCATTTCGATTCTTTTCCATAAACGAATACTTAATACTATTTTGTAAATTTACCAATAATTTGTTTTACATGCTTAAAAAACTATCACCTTCCATTAACCCTCAATCATTGGCATTTTTTAGCCTAGTAATTTTTGGTTGTTTTATACTTTTTCAGTTAAGGATGTTCTTAGATGTTTTTTTAGGATCAATAATATTTTATGTTCTAGGAAAACCATTAGTTGAATTTTTTAATTCTAAATTTAATATTAAAAAAAGTGTAGCTGCTGTTATAGTAATTCTTATAAGTTTTATTATTGTTTTGGTTCCAATTTATTTTTTGGGTACACTATTTTACAATAAACTGGCAACATTTATTGATAGGGAAACATTAGAAAAAACTATTGATTTTATAAATCAAAATTTTAAAAAGTTATCGGGTATTGAATTAGTTACAGATGATAACATAAAAAAAATTCAAGCAGAAGCCACCGGATTTGCTACAGGCTTTGTTTCAGAAACTCTTGTAGTTATAGGAAATCTGGGTATAATGTATTTTATCCTTTATTATCTTTTATCAAATACAGGAAATATTGAAAATTTATTAAGTACTTTTTTGCCTTTTAATTCTGATAATTTAAGTTTATTAGGAAAAGAGCTAGAAACTCAAGTTTACTCCAATGCCTTGGGATCTCCTGTATTAGCAACGCTTCAGGGTGTTGTAGCCAGCATTGGTTTTTATTTTTTTGATTTGCCTGATCCTATTTTTTGGGGAATGATTGCAGGAGTTTTTTCAATAATTCCATTTATTGGTTCTGCCTTAATTTGGGCCCCTGCCGGATTATATTTATTTATGGAAAATAATATTTGGCAAGGATTTGCAGTTGTTATTTATGGGGTATTAATTATTTCTACCATCGACAATATTTTTAGGTTTGTTTTTCAAAGTAAAATTGCTGATGTACATCCATTAATAACAATTTTAGGGGTGATTTTTGGATTAAAATTTTTTGGTGCCAGCGGATTAATTTTTGGCCCATTAACCCTTTCTTATTTTTTGATTCTACTAAAAATTTATAGAGAAAAATTTAACGAAACAGAAAGGGGTTAAACTATTTTTTTGAGGGTATATTTATCTAATAAATATATAAATAAGTATGAAGCTGGAAAAAGTAAAAGAATATCGCAATGTAACAAATATCTAATTTCCATATTCCGATAATAAAACGAATGGAAAATATACCAAGACAAAGAATAGCCAATTGTAATTAAAGATAATAACGAATATTTAAAACCATTTTTTCTGCTTAGTATATACAATCCTGCAATTCCGGATAGAATAAGAAATGTTCTGTACAAAAAAAGTAGGTTAATAAAAGGGCTTGAAATTCCTTTTTTAGTTTGAGTTAAGCTAAATTTAAATATGGCTTTTTTTAAGTTGTTTAGTGGCACCCACAAATAATAATTTAACTTGTTGTTTTCTTTTTGATGTTGGATTAATTCTTTAAAAATTTCAACAATTTGGTTGTTGCAATCTTTGCCTTTTTCTACATGTCCTTCAGAAATTTTTTCAGACTCTCTAAAATAGCTTAGCCCTTCTCCACAAGTTCTCATTAGCTCTACTGCCTTTAGTAATTTTATAGAATCTCCCTTAATTATGTATGATGCTTCAGGAAATTCAACAGGCATATTCTTCATCACTTGAGAAAACTGCGGTTCAATATCAGTTTTTACTGACCACAAATACGAAGTAAAATAAATTCTATCCGGTGCCCAATGCTTTTTATCACCGAGATGTTGAGTAAAAATTATTTTATTATGCAATAAATAGTTTCTTGCCGGCCAAGTTCCATAGGTCATTCCCACTGCAATGCAAAACCATAAAATTTGTTTATTAAGGTATTGTCCATTAGTTTTCTTTAGATGAATAATTAACGAAAACACAACTAATGGCAACAATAATATTAATTGAATCCTTGTTAATATTCCAATACCAAGCAGTATTCCTGATAGTATATAATTTGTTGTAGTTTCTTTTCTCGTAAGAAAAAAGAGAGATAGCAATAATAAAAATACACTTAACGATTCTGCATAAACAATAACGTTCCAAACAAAAACAAAAGGATAAACTGCATAAATTATTGAATTTAATACAGCTGTTTTCTCATTTTTGAAAGTAAAAATGGAAATTTTATAAACCAAATAAATTGCAAAACTGTCTAAAACTATCTGACTCCAAGCTATTATTTTAAATGCTAAAAAAACATTTTTACCAGTGATTAAATAGAAAATTCCTATAAAAAAAGAATAACCCGGAAGTCTTGTAAAATAACCATATTCAGTATTTAGTTCATCCGTATAAACACCATAATTAATTAAATTTGCTATATTATCAACCCACCAATTTGTATCGCCACCTTTAAAAAAATTCTCCTTTCCATAGTATAAAGCAGCCCCAAAAAAATAGAATAATATTCTAACAGTTAATCCAAGAAGAACAACAGTAAAAATTTTATTCTTTTTCAAGTTTTTGATGGTGTAATTTATCATTTGATGGGATAGTAATTTAAACTATTTTTCCATTAATAATTTTCTTGTCAATGATAAACAGAGGTCTGTTTTGAACTTGAATATAAATTCGTGTGATGTATTCACCCAATATTCCAAGTGCTATAAGTTGAATGCCTGTAAAAAGCATTATAAAAATTACTAGTGATGTAAAACCCTGAGGCACTCCTCCAAAATAATATTTTTTAATTACTGTATAAATGATGTATAAAAACGAAAACGCCATAGTAAAACCTCCAACTTTGGTAATAAATTTTACTGGGAAATCGCTAAAATTAAATATGCCATTGTAGGCCAACTCAAAAAGTTTTTTAAACGTATATTTGGGTTCTCCAGCAAATCTTGCTTGTCTCTCGTATTCTAATCCAACTTGTTTAAATCCTATCCAAGACCTCATTCCTCTTAAGTATCTACTTTTCTCAGGCATTAAAATCATGTAATCTGCCATTCTTCTACTAATCATAGAAAAATCGCCACTATCAATTTGCACATCTACATTTGAAATGTACCTTAGTATTCTATAATAAATCCAATAAAGGAAAACTTTATTTACAGACTCTTTTCTTTTTTTTCTCACTCCAAAAACAACATCATTTCCTTCATTTAATTTTGCATAAAATTCATTTATTAATTCTGGCGGATCTTGTAAATCTCCATCAATAATAAAAATGGCTTTTGAAGCCGAAGCACTTGATATTCCTGCAGTAACCGCTAATTGATGTCCATGATTTCTAGATAAAAAAACACACGAAAAAAGTTTGTCCGAAAGGCCAAGTTCATACATTAGAAATGGTGTTTGATCTTTGCTGCCATCATCAATCAATACTACTTCTGTGGAAAAGGGTAAACCAGAACAAACAGTTTTTAGGCGTTGCGTTAATTCCATAAAATTTTCTTGTTCATTGTACAATGGAACAACAATGGAAACTTCAGGTTTGTCTGCATTAATAATCATTGCTATTTATTTTTATTAATTGTGCTTTTAATATTTAGCAAACATAGTTATTTTATAAATTAAATTGTGACCAAGTATTTGTAGAA
>CAIMMJ010000186.1 GCA_903842515.1 uncultured Bacteroidota bacterium
GCAACAACATTAATAGACATTAACCCATTGGCATTAGAAAAAGCAATTGCAACTATTAAAAAAAATTTAGAAAGAATGCTCAGTAAAGGAACAATTTCTGAAGCCCAGCTCAATCAAACTTTACAAAGTATATCTACTTCATCTGATTTAAAAAGTGCAGTTTCTGATGCCGATTTGGTGGTGGAAGCCGCAACAGAAAACCTCGAAATAAAATTAAAAATATTTAAGGAATTGGATGAATTATGTCCAGAAAAAACAATTTTAGCAAGTAATACATCTTCTATTCCAATTACTAAAATTGGTTCTGTTACAAAACGACCAGAAAAAGTAATAGGCATGCACTTTATGAACCCAGTGCCAGTGATGAAATTAGTTGAGGTAATAAGAGGTTATTCTACCTCAGACGAAACAACGCATGCAATAATGTCTATGTCAAAAACTCTTGGGAAAATTGCTACAGAAGTAAATGATATGCCCGGATTTATATCCAACAGAATATTAATGCCAATGATAAACGAAGCAATATATTCATTGTATGAAGGTGTTGCAGGTGTAGAAGAAATAGATACGGTAATGAAACTTGGAATGGCACATCCAATGGGTCCTTTGCAATTGGCAGATTTTATTGGATTAGATGTATGCTACAACATATTAAACGTATTATTTGTAGGTTTTGGAAATCCTAAATATGCACCTTGCCCATTGCTAACAAACATGGTAACGGCAGGACATTTAGGCGTAAAATCGGGAAAAGGATTTTATGACTATTCTTTAGGCACAAAAGATTTAATTATAGCCAGCAGGTTTAAAAAACCAGAACTACAATCTTAATTTCTTATTCTTTATATGCAATCATTGAAATTTCAACGTTTGCATCTTTGGGCAGTCTTGAAACCTGAACCGTTTCTCTTGCGGGAAAATTGTCTTCAAAATAAGAAGCATAAATAGCATTTACAGCTGCAAAGTCTTCCATGTCCTTTAAAAAAATACTTGTTTTTAAAACTTTGGAAAAACCACTGCCGGCCTCCCTTAATAAATTTTCTAGGTTGTGCATAACCTTTTTTGTTTCCTCATCAATGTTAGAATTTACCAACATACCTGAATCTGCATCTAATGCAATTTGGCCCGAAGTATATATAATATTACCAAAACATACAGCTTGACTGTAAGGACCAATAGGGCTTGGAACGCTATCGGAGTTTATTATTATTTTAGACATTTTAAATTCAATTTTAAAAAACAAGTATAGGAATTTCAATTGCTAAACTTGCAATAAATTAATAAATTTTCTTGAATCATTATTACATAACCTCTTAAAAATAGATATTTGTAAAACAAATGGCACAAGAAATAGATTTAGCAATTTTAGGTGGTGGAGCCGCAGGTTTTTTTTCTGCTATTTCGGCGGCAGAAAAATTCCCTAACAAAAAAGTTATTCTTTTTGAAAAATCTCAACACTTACTTTCAAAAGTAAAGATTAGTGGAGGTGGCAGATGCAATGTAACACACAATTGTTTAGATAATAATTTATTAGTAAAAAATTACCCACGAGGAAGCAAAGAATTGTTGAGTGCCTTTTATCAATTTTCTGTGAATGATACCATTGAATGGTTTAAAAAAAATGGGGTTGAAATTATTCCAGAACATGACGGAAGAATGTTTCCGGCCAGTAATAAATCTCAAACAATTGTTGATGCTTTACTAAAAAAAGCACAGGAATTAAACATAAAGATAATTACTCAGGCAAAGATAGAGGTAAAAAAAATTAATGATTTTTTTGAATTGAACTTTACGAATGCTGAATCTGTATATAGAACAAAAAAACTAGTTATTGCTTGCGGTGGATATCCGCAAAAAGATGCATACAATTGGTTAAGTTTTAGTGGCCATAAAATAATAGAGCCAAGTCCTTCGCTTTTTACATTTAATATAAAAGATAAAAACTTATCCAATTTGATGGGAATAAGTGTTAAGAATGCAAGGGTAAAAATTTTAAATTCTAAATTTGAATTTAATGGTCCATTGTTAATTACACATTGGGGATTTAGTGGCCCAGCTGTATTAAAACTTTCGGCCTTTGCAGCAATTTGGCTCAAA
>CAIMMJ010000187.1 GCA_903842515.1 uncultured Bacteroidota bacterium
TCGGTTCTGAAATTGATGATGCCGGAGGAAATGAACTGAATACTCGGATGATTTTTGAGGGTTTCGGGAATAAAAACATCCACTCCAGTAAGTTTTTTATAGGGGATCTTTTTTTGGATATTCATTAAAAAATATCCTTCTCCACAACCAAAATCGATGATGGATTTTCCTTTCAACTCTTTTTCAAATAGCGTAACCTGTGGGTTTTTGGTTGCTATTCTTTCCTCAAGCGAATGATCTTCCTTTGCAGTTCTGCCGTAAAATTGTAAGAGGTTGGAATAGAATTCATCGTATAACATCTCTCTTTTTTTGGCATCTTCTTCCTTAACCAACAATTTATGGTAATGATTTTCAAGCTGAAATGCCTCTTCAAGTACTTCAGGGCTCAACCCGATTTCTTTGGAGTAAGCTTCAATATCTGGGAATAATTGTGTGCTGGTACTTTTCATTAAATGAGTATCATTTGGAAAAAAGACCTTCGTAATGTCCTTTCAAAATTGCATTTACTTTTTGGAACCTACCATTTAATCCCAAATACAAAATGAATGCGCTGTTTTTTAGGGTTTGGTATAACAAACTTAATACAAAGGATACTGGATTTGAATGGCTTCGGATTAAAAAGAGGTGGTTTCTAGTCCGGTAATAGTGGAGAATTGGAGGAACGATGCCTTCTTTGGTTTTGATTTTTTTGGAGGACCCTCCCGCAACATGGTAAATTTTGGATTGGGGAAGGTAACGAAGTCGAAACCCTGATTTTTTGATTCGAAAAGACCACTCGACATCTTCGTAGTAGGCAAAAAACCGATTATCCAACATTCCCGCCTGTTTGATTGCCTCCGAACTCACAAGAATGGCACATCCCGTAATCCAGGGCGTATCCTTTTCCTGATCGAATTGGCCCATATCTATTTTCCCGATACCGATGGACCAAGTCATTTCCAACCATTTGAAATATCCTCCGCCAGCATTCCATAGCGTATCCCGTTCCGCTTCCAACATGATTTTGGGCTGCACCGCACCATAATCAGGGTTTTTTTCTAAAAAAGAAACCAAGGGGCTCAGAAAATCGGTTTCTACTAGGGTGTCATTATTGAGCAAAAGCACCTGATCAAAAAAATGCTCCAAGGCCCACTGTATTCCAAGGTTGTTACCTCCTGTAAATCCAATATTCTCAAGACTGCTAAGCAGCGTAATCTCAGGAAATTCGGTTTTCAGTTTCTCCCCCGAACCGTCTACCGAACCATTGTCTACCAAAACAGTTTGAAAATTGGCGTACTGCAGTTCCTTTAGAGATTCCAAGCAGGCTCTTGTCAGGTCATATCCGTTCCAGTTGACGAGGATGATTGCTACTTTTGGTGGACTGAATTTTTTGGAGTTACGCATTTTGAAACCACTAAGTTCAATGGTGGCATTGGATTATTTCTATTTGTAAAAGGGTAAACTGTTCTATTTTTTTGGAGAATTTTTTCAGCTCTTTGAAAAAAAATTAACAGGATCGTGATTGATCAATGATTTTCAACTGAAACCATATGGTTATTGCAGTAATTTTTTATCAATATCATTTCTATGAATTGTCCTTGTAAAGATACTTTCTTTCTTTTCCCCATTTTTCAAAAACACCATCATAAGTTGCCTGAACACAAAACAAACTAGATGTAAAATCTCCTTTAGATAAAAAGAATAAGAGATATTTAAAAATCGTCGTAATAACGGATTTAGGGTAATATTTTTTGTGTATATATGCAATATTCCGAATGCAACAGTAATCCTTTAATGGAATTCCTGACCAAGAAATCACATGCTTAAAAAAAGGAATTTTATGTATTTTTGTAATTGCTTTTGGGTGGTAATGTAGCGCTGAAACAACAGTTGCAATACCCAAATTTGACTTCTCAGCTCTTAATTGAAACTCTATTTCATCTCCCCAAACAAAAAATTCCTTTTTAGGAAAACCAATTTTTGAAATTAATTCTTTAGAAATTAATGTGCCGTTAAATGGGTTTGCTTGATTGTAGATAAGCCCATCGGAAGCATTTTGGATTGCATCATTGATTGTTTTAAGGTTGTTTTTTGAATTATTTGCCTTTAAGGCAAAACTTAATTCAGTTTTATTTTCAATATCAATAACTAGTGAATTAATAAAATGTGCCCGCTCAGAAAACAACAACAAATGCTTTAATGCCTGTTTTTCCGGTAATCCGTCATCATCCATTAACCATAGCCAGTCAAAGCCAAGTTCATAGCCTAATTTAATTCCTTCGTAAAAACCACCTGCTCCTCCTTCATTGATAGGTAGTCTGAGATATACAATCTTTAGATTTTCACCTTTCTTTTTTGAGGGACTTGGTAGGAGTGTTTCAGTTTTAAAAACGCCGTTCTCTTTTTGTGTTGGAATTTCTTTTATATAATCATTATTATATAACTCCATTTCTGTGCCATCTCTAGAAGAATTATCTATAATAAAAATGGCATTTAAAGTTCGAGTTTGATTAATTAATCCATTCAAACATTCCAACAATTGTTTTTTTCGATTAAATGTTACAACAATAGCCGCGATTGAAATGGTTCTCATATAGCTAATTTAATTTCTTTTTTGAAATAATAAATTGAAAATAAGGTTCCGAAAATTTCAGTTATTACCACGCTGGTTGCGGCTCCATAAACACCAAAATAAGGAATAAGTAAAAAAATTAAAACTAAATGGGAAACACCTATTATTATTAAGTATTTACTTACAATGTAGGCTTTGCCTAAATTATATAATCCTTGAACAGCACATAAATTACTAGTAACAATAATTAATGGTAAAAACGACATTATTCTTAATAATTGTATTGATTCTTGATACCCTTCCCCTAAAACATAATCGCAGATTGGCTTAGCAAGTATAAATAACAAAATAGAAATCACGAGATTACTGAAGATGATTATTTTTCCAGAATTTAAAATAAAAGAAATTCCCTCCTTTTTATTTTCTGCAATTTTTTTACTAACAATGGGATATATTGATTGTGAAATTGGAGTGTTTAATCCCTTTATTGCTGTTATAATTTTGTCAGCGGCCGCAAATAATCCAACACTTTGATTATTTGTAAAAATCCCTAAAATAAATGTGGTAGATGTTGTAAAAAGGCTAACGGATAAGTTGGAACTAAATATAAACCATCCTTTTTTGAGTTGAGATAAAACAATCTCCTTTTTTGGTAAAAAAAAGGAAATATTAAAATAATATTTGGCTATGATTAATGAAAAAATTCCGGAAACAATAAAACTTAAAGAGGTTAACAACGGAACCAACAAATAATCCGTTTGCTGTTTGACAACTATAAATATTAGTAATGTAAATATCGTCTTTGTAATGACATTAAGAATTGTTATATATTTCATTTTTTCCAATCCTTGAAACAGCCATACTGGAAATAGGAAATGTCCTACAACCATTCCGAAAGAGATGTAATAAAGTTCCCAATTTTTTGAGAACATTTCAAATGTAAAAATAAGAATGCTTAAAATAATAAAACTAACTATTAATAAAGCCGCTTGAATCAATATAGTAGAGTTAAAAATTTCATTTATTTTTTTCAAATTTTTTCTATGTATAGAAATTTGTCGGGTGGCTGAGAGATTGAATCCATAATCTGTCAGCATTACAAAATAGGTAATTGTAGCTGTTGAAAA
>CAIMMJ010000188.1 GCA_903842515.1 uncultured Bacteroidota bacterium
AACTATTTTTTTTGTCAATTAACAATAAGAGTTCATCGTTAGCAGGAACAAAATACATAGTAGGGTGGGGGCCAAAAGAGCCTTCACTTGCAATGGCTAAATCGCAATTATTTATTTCCATTGCCATAAGGCATTTGTTTTTTACAGTTGTTAAAGGATCTTGTTTCCTCTCTACTTCACCAGTAAATGTTCCCAGTTCATCGGTATCAAAATTTGAAGCAACAAAGCAATTTACTCCCACTTCTTTTTCTAGAATGGGAGCAATTACTTTTTCTTTTTCATGTTTGGTTGCTATTACCAAACTTCTACCTTTAAACATAGTTTATTTTTATGCCAAAGCTTATGCGGATAGTAAACTTTTGAGAACGTATAAATACACTTTTGATATTTCTTACAAATATGAAACTTCGAAACAAATAACTTATTGGATGTTCCTTGAGGAAACCAATGGAGTGAATTTTATTTTAGATTTCAATTTTAATGATGGCATCTAATTTTACATTACCCTTTTTTTCATCCATACTATTTCTTATTTCGTAAAGTTCTTTTTGAAGTCTTTTTATTTTTGACTCTCTGTATTTAATATCTTCTTCGCTTCCATGCTTAGAAATTTTATTTTCGTGATACTTAATTTTTACATGTATCATTTGAGTTATTAGCTCCAAGGCTTCATTTGAACTAAATTCTCCGTGTATGAGTTGAATTTCCATGTTTTAAATTATTGACCTTGTCCTAGTGAATATGAAGCCTTGCCATCAAAAGAATATAGATTCTCGGTTTTAATTGTATCTATACCTTCATGGAGTGCATTACTTAATAGCTCAATGATATTTGATTTGGTTATTTCGGCTCCTTCATTTGGTTTAAAACGACATCTCCAGTGGTCTGTGCAGAATGTTTCCTTAAATCCATCAGGCCATACTTTAATGCCTCTGTTAGTAATCATGGATAGTTTAATTCCGTTGCTTTCTATTTTCTTTACCTTGTCTGCTAATTCGTTTGGCTCGGTTCCATTCCAATGAACAAATACATCAACCCCAACTAACTCTTTTTTTGCTGCAGGTTTTCTTTTGTATTTAGGTAAATTTAGGGCTGAATTATTTGAATACGAAACAGGTTTTAGGATAGAAGGTTTGTTGCCAAGGTTTGCAATAACTGCTTTTGCAAATTCCTTTGTTCCCAGCTTTTGTTTGCTTGTTCCTTCTTTGTAAATATCATAAGTATGTGTGCCATCTTCTAAGGTTTTAAGCCAAGCATTTTGTACTTTTTCTGCAATTTCTGTTTGTCCAATGTGGTTCAACATCATAATGGCGCCTTGCAATAATCCGGATGGGTTAGCAACATTTTGCCCGGCTCTTCTTGGAGCAGAACCATGTATTGCTTCAAACATTGAACACTCTTCGCCAATGTTTGCAGAACCGGCCAAACCTACAGACCCAGTAATTTGTGCTGCCACGTCGCTCAATACATCTCCGTATAAATTTGGCATAACAATTACGTCAAACAATTCTGGGGTATCTGCCATTTTAGCTGCTCCAATGTCTATTATCCAATGTTCATTTTCTATTTCGGGATATTCTTTTGCAATCTCATCAAACACTTGGTGAAACAAGCCATCCGTTTGCTTCATAATGTTGTCTTTTGTAAAACAAGTTACTTTTTTACGGTTTTGTTGTTTGGCATACTCAAAAGCGTAGCGAACAATTTTTTCGCAACCTGGTCTGCTAATTAACTTTAAGCATTGCACAACCTCATCTGTTTGTTGGTGTTCAATTCCTGCATATAAATCTTCTTCGTTTTCTCTTACAATAACAATATCCATAACAGGATGCTTTGTGCTTACAAATGGATGCAAACTCATGCAAGGTCTTACGTTTGAGTATAAGCCAAGAAATTTACGTGTAGTTACATTCAAGCTTTTGTAGCCACCACCTTGCGGAGTAGTAATAGGAGCTTTAAGAAAAATTTTATTTCTTCTTATTGTTTCCCATGATTCTGAGGCAATCCCTGAAGTATTACCTGTTAGGTAAACTTTTTCACCTACTTCAATTTCATCAATTTCAATTTTAGCACCTGCGGCTAAAATAATTTCTAACGTAGCGTCCATAATTTCTGGGCCAATTCCGTCTCCTTTTGCAACTGTTATTTTTGTCATGTTTTTTTTGATTTTTAAGTTTAACGTCGCAAAATTGAAAATTCTTATTCATAAATTTATATTTATATTTGTTATACGATACATTAAAAATATTTATGAATTACACTCTCAATCAATTGCAGATTTTTTTAAAAATAGTTCAAACTCAAAGCGTGACTAAAGCTTCTGAGGAATTATTTTTAACACAACCAGCAGTATCAATTCAACTAAAGAATTTTCAAGATCAATTTGAAATACCGCTTACTGAGGTTATAGGCAGAAAAATTTACATCACCGATTTTGGAAGAGAAATTGCCGAGGCTGCAGAAAATATCATTAATCAGGTATATGCCATAAACTATAAGACATTAGCCTATAAAGGACAACTTACAGGTAGGCTTAAAATTTCTGTGGTATCAACAGGTAAATATGTTATGCCTTTTTTTTTGGCAGATTTTATGAAACAACATTCTGGTATAGAATTAAAAATGGATGTTACCAATAAAAATACTGTTGTAGAGAGTTTAGTGAACAATGAAGTTGATTTTGCACTTGTTTCAATTTTGCCAACTACAATAAACATTGAGAAACTAGATTTGCTTCAGAACAAATTGTACTTGGTAGGAAGTTCAAAAATAAAATTAAAAAATGGAGTAAAAACATCAGAAATATTTAAGGACTTGCCATTAATTTTTAGAGAAAAGGGATCAGGTACTTTACAAAAAATGGAGAGCTTTATCGAGCAAAATAACTTGTCTGTTTTAAAAAAAATGGAGCTGACTTCAAACGAAGCTGTTAAACAAGCTTTGTTGGCAGGATTAGGATATTCAATCATGCCTTTAATTGGGATTAAAAATGAACTTCACGCCAAAGAATTGTTCATTATTCCAATACGTGGCCTTCCTATTAAAACCACTTGGAGTTTAATTTGGCCAAAGGGAAAGAAACATTCTCCCGTTTCTTTGTCTTTTTTAGATTATTTGCGAAAGGAAAAATCAGATATAGTAAAAGATAAATTTAATTGGTATGAGCAGTATTAATTTTATAAAGTACTGTATGAAAATAGTATAAATAAAAGCTATGTTGAGCATAAAAAATGATTACTCTATTTATAATTTCAGTACGATTTTACGCTTTTAAAAAACTAAATTCATACTAATGGAAGGTAATATCGGAAGTTGGTAAATGTCTTTATTGGTGTCTCTGTTTTTATAAAAAATATTTCTACGATTATAGGCATTTGTTGCTCCTGCACTAACTTCAAGAATGGTATGTTCTGAAAACGAAAATTTCTTTTTTATGTTGATGTCCATTCTATGGTAGGAAGGGAGCCTGCCTTGATTTAAATTTCCATAAACTCTCCCTAATGTGCCATTGTCTGTTGTGTAGTTTGTGCCAACACCATTCTGAAAGCTAAGAAGTTCGTATACTCCTTGAGTTCTTGTAAACGGAAATCCAGAACCGTAGTTCCAACGGATGTTAAAATCCCAGTCTAATCTTTTTCCAAAGTTGTAACTACCTACTATATTAAGGTTATGGCGTCTATCAAAATGTGGCATGTAAGAAAGTTCTCCGTCGTAGCGTGTTACGTAACCTAATGAATACACAAACCACAAATAAAACTTACGGTAATCGTATTTCACATTAAAGTCAATTCCTCTGGCATATCCTTCTTCTACAATAAAATCCTTTCTTTCAGAAGCTGGCCTGAATCTGTTTGCTTGAGTGTCTTCAAACTTTTTGTTTCTGTTAATATTGATTAACTGAAAAAATTGTTTGTTGTAAAATTCTAGGTTTATTAATGTATTGTTTCCTAAATCGTATTCAAAGCCTGCAATGGCATGCCAAGCCCTTTGCAACTTGGATGTAACATCTCTCGTAACTCCAGCCTCGTTAGTAAAATCTGTTTGTAAATTATCGGGGCTAGAAAGGAAACCAAAAAATAAATTTACGACGTCTCTATCACTTGAAGCGCTTAATAAATTTTGTGCATAAATACCACCAGCAGCCTTGAATCTGAGGTCGTCTGTAATGTTCCACTTTAATCCCAATCTTGGCTCCAACGAAGGTTCATTTAATGAGGCATAATAATGAATTCTAAAGCTTGGGTCAAGAATTAGATTCTTAAAATTCATTTTATATCTTATAAAACCTGCAAGCTCTGTATTTGAATTTTCGAAAGTAGATTTTACTTTATACGTATTTGTAAATTCATATCCGGTTTTAAATCCTAAAGCTTCAATACCATAATTAACTTCATTTTTTGCAACAAAGTTGGTAAAGTCAAAGGTCATATTAAAACCATCAACATCACTAGTTCGTGGTAAATTGTCGGATTCGGTTAGATTGATGTTGTATTTAGAATAAGCAAAGCTCCCTTTTATCAATGTTTGAGAACTACCAGGAACAACTACAAAGTTTGAACCTAAGCCACTTGATAACCATCCAATTTTTGCGATGCTTGGGTAGTTTACATCGTCTTGAAATCTAAATCCAAATACATTTATTTTGCTTCCGTTGGAGGTGTTTAATGAAACTTTTCCGTATAAATCTGTGAAATCGAAAGGTAGCCCGGCAGAATCGGCGTACGTATAAAATAATTTTGAAGAACGGCTCAAGTAAGAATTCTTTGCAGAAAATAAATAGGATGAGGTAACGTTTCCTTCTTCTTTGTCTTTAATCAGAGGGCCTTCAACAGAAACTTTTGAACCAAAAGTACTTGCGGAAATTTTACCTGACACTCTTTTTTTATTCCCATCTCTAGATGTAATGTCCATTACCGAAGAAATTCTTCCACCATATTGAGCACCAAATCCTCCTGTGTATACATCGGCGTTTTTAATGATATCTGCATCAAACACGCTAAATAAACCTATTGAGTGAAAAGGGTTGTAAACAATCATACCATCCAATAATACTTTGTTTTGAACTGGAGAACCGCCCCTAATATACAACTGCCCACCTTGATCGCCAGTGAAAATTACTCCTGGCAACACTTGTAAATACTGGGCTAAATCTGGTTCGCCACCTACGGTAGGTATTTTTTTTAACTCTTTTATAGTGATTTTATTTACAGATACTTTTACCTCGGATTTTCTTTCTTCTTTTGCTGCAGAAACTACCAATTCTTTAAGTTGTTTTACTTTTTTTGGCAGGTAAATTTTCTTTGAAATAATTTCGTTGGATTTAATTTCTATATCAATTAAAACTGAGTCTAAATTTAATGCAGAGGCAACTAAGGTATAATTTCCACGGGGGACTTTGGAAATAGAGAAGTATCCATTTACATCTGTTTGTGCACCATATTTTGTGCCTTTTAGTGAAACTGTTGTAAAAATTACTGCCTCGGAAGTTTCTTTTTCGTAAACAAAACCCCTTACAGTTCCCTCTTGTGCAAAAGAAAAGATAGCAATTATATTTAAAATGAAAAGTAGTTTTAATTTGGTGAAAATATTTTTTGACATAAATTTTTTAGCAAAAGTTTATAAATGTAAATATAATATTGATGCTGTTGTGTTAATAGGTATTTGATATTTGTATTAGTCTAGTTTTAATACAGCCATAAAAGCAGATTGAGGTATTTCTACGCTACCTACTGATTTCATTTTTTTCTTTCCTTCTTTTTGTTTTTCTAAAAGTTTCCTTTTTCTAGAAATATCGCCTCCGTAACATTTTGCAGTTACATCTTTCCTTAGAGCTCTAATTGTTTCTCTTGCAATAACTTTTGCTCCAATAGCTGCTTGTATGGGAATTTCAAATTGTTGCCTTGGAATTAACTCTTTTAATTTTTCGCAAATTTTCTTTCCAAAATCATAAGCGTTGTCTCTATGAATCAATGCAGATAAGGCATCTACAGGTTCTGCGTTTAAAAGGATATCAAGTTTTACCAAATTACTTTGTCTGTATTCTAATGGAGAATAATCAAAGGAAGCATATCCTTTTGAAATTGTTTTAAGCTTATCATAAAAATCAAATACAACTTCGGCTAAAGGTAATTCAAAGTTAAGTTCAACTCTTTCTTGAGTAAGGTATACTTGATTTTTTAGAATTCCTCTTTTACCAATGCATAAATTTAAAATTGGGCCTATGTATTCGGATTTTGTTATGATTTGTGCTTTAATAAATGGTTCTTCTACAGAATCAAGCTTAGAAAAATCTGGTAAATCGCTTGGGTTATTTACGATCATTAACTCGCCTTTTGTAGAATAAGCTTTGTAAGACACGTTTGGAACAGTAGTAATTACTGTCATGTTAAATTCTCTTTCTAATCTTTCCTGAATAATTTCCATGTGTAACATTCCTAGGAAACCACATCTAAAGCCAAAACCCAAAGCTGCAGAGGACTCCGGCTCCCATGTTAAAGAAGCATCATTTAACTGAAGCTTTTCCATAGAGTACCTCAATTCTTCGTAGTCTTCGGTATCTACTGGATAAATACCGGCAAAAACCATTGGCTTAACATCTTCAAAACCTTGAATTCCTTGTTCGCACGGGTTATTTAATGTTGTTATTGTATCTCCAACCTTTACTTCTTTGGCCGCTTTTATTCCAGAAATAATGTAACCTACATCACCTGTGCTAACTTTATCTCTTGGCTCAGGTTTGAGCTTTAGAATACCAATTTCTTCGGCAAAATATTCTTTTTCAGTAGCAACAAATTTAACCTTTTCGCCTTTTTTTAATTCGCCATTTACTACTTTAAAATAAGCGATAATTCCTCTAAAAGAATTAAATACTGAATCAAAAATTAATGCTTGTAGCGGTGCATTAACATCTCCTTTTGGAGCAGGAATTCTGGTAATTATTGCTTCTAAAATTGCTTCAATACCCAAGCCAGTTTTTCCACTAGCAGGTATAATGGAATCTCTTTCGCAGCCAATTAAATCAATAATTTGATCCTTTACTTCCTCTGGATTGGCGGCAGGCAAATCTATTTTATTTAAAACTGGAATAATTTCTAAATCGTTACCCAACGCCAAATACAAATTGGAGATTGTTTGTGCTTGAATTCCTTGTGCGGCATCAACAATAAGCAGGGCACCTTCGCAAGCTGCAATAGAACGGGAAACTTCATAAGAAAAATCTACGTGTCCGGGTGTGTCAATTAAATTTAGTACAAAGGGCTTACCATTAAAAGTGTAATTCATTTGAATTGCATGACTTTTAATGGTTATTCCTCTTTCTCTTTCAAGGTCCATGTCATCTAGTATTTGGGCTTGAGATTCTCTTTTAGAAACTGTTTTAGTAAACTCTAAAAGTCTATCTGCCAATGTACTTTTGCCGTGGTCGATATGTGCAATGATGCAAAAATTCCTAATGTTTTCCATTTAAAAAATAAAAATTGGGTATATACTCCCTTTTTTTGGGAATGCAAAAATAGTAAACTAAGCCATATAATTGTGGCTTTAAAAAAGTAAAATAGTTAAAATGGAAGTATTTAAATAAAATTATCTAATTCTGTCGGCACTTCTAACTAATTCTTCGTCCTTTTTTATGGCTCTTATGGCTAAAATATTCAATGCAAGAGCAAGAATTGGCATTAGTGTTCCAATGCCATAATTTATTTCAATTTTAGAAATTTCTATATTTAAAATTTCGGCGATTTTAGATTGATGGTGGTTGGCGAAGAAAAATTCTGCCACACTAAAACCGGCTAAGATTAAAATTCCTAATCCAGCTAATTTTATTTGCTTTTTTCTATTATTAAACGAAAAAATAGTAAAAGAATTTACCACAATAAATGCACAACAAATAAGCATAAGAGTGTATGCCGGAGCAGAATAATTTAAGTTTGGTTCTCCTTTTATCTGATGTAAACCAAACAAACTAAAGTTAAATTCTAGTTGCTGAAAATTAAATGTATTAAAAGCAGATAAAAATAGAGCTGCTCCGCAAAGTACAGCTGTAAATAAATAAAGTGATTGAATTCTTTGTAACATAATTTTAGTAGATGTCTAAATTGTATTCCATTCTTGTAAGTATGCCATTTGTATGTGTTAGCTTTTCGAACATTTGATAGTATTTGAAATTTTCACCCAAAGATTTTTTTATCAATTTTGTTTCGGTATCGTTCCCAAAATCTTCGAGAATAGATTGAAAAGCGTCTTTTTTCTTGGGTAAATCTACTGTTCTGTATTTGTCTACTTTAGCAAGTTTTGCAGCTTCAAGAATAGCTGTTTCTAAACCACCATATTCGTCAATTAATTTTAA
>CAIMMJ010000189.1 GCA_903842515.1 uncultured Bacteroidota bacterium
GACTAGGAATTTGGGCTATTGTAGACTGGTTTTTAATTCAAGGAGCAACTAAAGAGAAAAATCTTGAAAAGTTTAATCAAGCAATGCTCTACTAAAAAAACCACATTTTACATCTACCGTCTGGACACAAATATTTTTTATCTTTGAGATAAAAAATGCAGACAAGACATTTTGAAGATTTAAAAGACAAGCGATTGTTGAATAGAGGAAATTCTATTCTCAATCGCTTATTTTCTAATAGTATTTATTCCATCCGTCAATTAGCCAGTAGTGATTCTGAAGCAAAAGCAATGTATCGTTTTTTGCAAAACGACAATGTTAGTGAAGCTGATATTGTAAAGAATATGTCTTCCAATTGTGTGAGTTGTGTTGGTAATAAATCGGTTTTATGTATTCAAGACACGAGCGAAATTAACCTTTATAATCACAAAAACAGGATAAAGAAGGATGATTACATAGGTCTTAACGGAACTGTTGGAAGTCTTGGATTTCTTATTCATCCGAGTTTTGTTCTTGATTCAGAAACCCTTATTCCTTATGGTTTTTCGGATGTAAAAATTTGGAATAGAACTCATGAAGAACCAAAAAAAGATTATAGTCATCAAAAAAAACTTCTCCCTATCGAAGAAAAAGAATCCTATAAATGGATAGAATCTTCACAAAACACCAAAAAAGTTTTAGAAAACGCATCAGAAATTATCATCATTCAAGACAGAGAAGGCGATATTTACGAGCAATTTTGCCTTGTTCCCGATCAAAGAACTCATTTACTGATTAGGGCAAAAACCAATCGAATACTTCAAGGAAAACAAAAACTTTTTGAACACCTTTCCAACCAACCTTTCCAAGGAACTTATACGGTTGATTTAGAAGGAGACAAAAGAAGAAACATCAAGAAAAGAACAGCCACAATCGAAGTACGTTTTTCAGAAGTAACCATTAGCGGCAATCAGTATACCAATAAAAACCTTCCTGAAAAGATTACACTTTATGCTATTGAGGCCAAAGAAGTTGGAGAGAATATCGAAAATCCAATACATTGGAGACTCCTAACCACCAAGAAAGTAGAAGATTTTGCAACCGCATTGCTTTGCATAGAATGGTACACTTGCAGATGGATAATTGAAGAAGTTTTTAGGATTTTGAAAAAAGAGGGGTTCAATATTGAAGCCAGCGAATTAACTCAAGGCAAAGCTATCCGAAAGTTAACTTTAATGATGCTGGAAACCATCATCAAACTGTTTATTATGCAAATTGCCTATAATACAGAAGAAGAAACAGAACCCAGAAGTTGCTTCTCGGAACAAGAAATAGAATGTTTAGAAATCCAAATCCAACAATTGGAAGGCAAAACAGAAAAATTAAAAAACCCATATAAACCGTCCAATTTAAAACGATATATATGGGCTATTGCTAGATTAGGCGGATGGAAAGGCTATCTTTCTGAAAGAAAACCAGGAATTACCACCTTTTGGATTGGACTTCAAAAATTCACCGCAATTATGCAAGGTTGGATACTTTTTAGAGATGTGTCCAGACGGTAGCATTTTACATGTGGTTTTTTAACCATTTTTTTTCCTAAATGAAAAAAAATAGATTATATATTTTTTTATTAGCATTAATTGGACTGGGTTATGGTTGGCTTATTTTTTTCAACCATACAGAAAATAACCCCCAGCCCATAGGTTGTTTTTTTAAAAAAGCTACAAACTATCCTTGTCCTTCTTGTGGTACTACTCGTTCGGTTTCTTTGCTCATTAAAGGCGATTTTTTGCAAGCTGCTGTTATGAATCCCTTTGGGTATATCGTAGCTACTTTAATGTTGGTAATTCCCATATGGATAGGAATAGATTTAGTAAAAAAAACCACAAGTTTTTACAGTATATATTTACTCGCAGAAAAATTCATTTCGAAAAAACCAATAACTCTAATTTTGGTAGTATTAGTTCTACTAAATTGGTATTGGAA
>CAIMMJ010000190.1 GCA_903842515.1 uncultured Bacteroidota bacterium
CAATTGAAAAAAAAGAGTAGCGCGAGGAATTGTCGTGAAAAAAATGTCTGACTAAATCTTTTGAACGCTGTTTGACAGGAAATGCAATTAGATGTGCGCATCCCAACAAATTTAGGACTTTTAAGTTTGTTAAAATAGAAAAAGTCACCATTTCTGATGACTTTTCTGTTGTTGTAGCGAAGGGGGGAATTGAACCCCCGACCTCAGGGTTATGAATAATGCGGTATATTTTGTAAGTGATTGATAGTCAAATATATTTTAATTGTATTAAACGGGAATTTTTGGGATTTTTAATGAAAACATGGCACAGAAACATGGCACAGGTTAAATGGGGGCTAAAGTAGAAAATAGGTCAATTTTGACTTCTTTCCCGTTTGTTAACAACAACAAACCAAAAATACAACGATTTAACAATGATAGAACGAGCGTTTCCTAAACGCTAAATCCTGATTCGATTTCAGGCGGGGCTACCAAACCCACTTAAAAAAACTTTTTTGATAGTGTAATGCGATTGCGTATTGTTTTGATAACTGGTAATACAAGTTGCACAATAAATCCACCCTACAAGAAAATATGTGTAACTTTGTTGCGCCAATAGGTAAGTTAGCCGTAACTTTTGAAAAAACCGACTGAATAACAAAACTTGATGACAAATAGAATACTAATTACAACATATTTAATATTCACACTTATCTTTTTATTAGGAGTGTTGATGAGTTTTTATGATTATAGTTATTATGGATATTGGACAGACAAAATAACAAATTGGATTTGGCTTACATTAACCGTAACAGTTATATTTTGGTTTTGGAGAAACAAAATGACAAAAGTTTATTTTTTTTCTTTATTGACTTTAATCTTGTTAAGTATTTTACCAATGGCCATCCCATTTTTTGCAATAGTTTATAGTTTTTCAACAATTGACGATTACCAACAAATTAAACTGAATGACACTTATAGAATTGAAAGGACACAACATCAAGCTTTATCTGGGCCACGAGTGTTTGTTTATAAAAGAATTGGCATTTTGGAAAAAAATATTTGCAGACCTGTATATCCTGAAATTATTGAAAATGTACTGAATTTAGAAACACATGAAAGCGGTATTGACGATAGAAAACTTTCGATTCAAAATGCAAAATTTATAAGTTTTAATTCTGACAGTATTGGAATTGAATATCAAATTTCAGACAAGACAAAAATCATTTACCATAAAATAGTAAATGGCGATGGTTATTAAAGCTACAGCTAACACGGGTTTTGCGTCAGGCGGGGTGACGTGCAAACTTGGAGCTTCTTGAAATCAAGGTTTTTGGTGACAACAATAACCAAGAGATGAACCCAAACATGGCACAGAAAACTGGCACAGAATAAAAAAAACCACCTACGATTTCGTAAGTGGTTTATTTTGTTGGTAGCGAAGGGGGGAATTGAACCCCCGACCTCAGGGTTATGAATCCTGCGCTCTAACCACCTGAGCTACCTCGCCGTTGAGGGCTGCAAAAATAGTGACTTCCGTGGAATTTTGCAATCTGTGGTGAAAAATCCCCAAAA
>CAIMMJ010000191.1 GCA_903842515.1 uncultured Bacteroidota bacterium
AGCAGCAAAAGAAAAACAAAGAGAGGCAAGAAAAGAAGCCGGCTTTTTTGATGGAAGATTTAAGCCCAAAGTTATAAAAGACAAAAAGAAGGAAGCCCTAAAATATGCTTGCAGAAAGTTTAAGATAAAAAAGTTTTAGTTTTTTGGTGATTGTTTTAGAATTAACGATTTCATAAATTTTGAGTCTTAAAAAAAATGCAACTTTGCCCCATGTCTAAAAAAATAGTATTCTTTCTTTTTGTTTTCCTTCAATTCGTTTTTCAGGGCTTTAATTCTAAAGAACACAACATAGAACTTACTGTTCTAGATTCTAGAAGCAAAAAAGGACAAATAGCCATAGGTATCTACAAAGACGACTATGGATTTCAGAACAGTAAGTCTTATTTAAACAAAAGATTTCCAAAAACTGACATGATAAATGGAAAGATAGTTGTAAAATTTAATCTAGAACCCGGAGTTTATGGAATTGCCCTGCTAGATGATGAAAGCATGGACGCAAAAATGGATTACAATTTTATTGGTATACCCAAAGAAGGATTTGGATTTTCTAATTACTACCACACGGGTTTAACCAAACCACATTTCGATAAATTTAAGTTTGAAGTGAAACCAAATACTTTAAAAAAGATTGAGATTAAGGTGAGGTATTTGTAGTTTAAAATAAATAGTCTTCCCTTAAAATTCTATTCTAGTCAATAAAATCATCTGTCGCAAAGATAAATCTAGTTTTATCTCTGTCTGAAATTTTTGAAAACGAATTAAAACCTGATGTTTTTTCGGAGATAAAAACGGCCTCATTTTGTCAAGTTATTTTTGTGAAGCAAATTGCGGGGTACCCAAAGGGAAGTTCCCGACTTTAGGAGGGAAATCACCCTTTGGGTCGTAAATTTGCAAGTAAAAATAATTCCGACCTTAGGAGGAAAAGACAAAATGAAGCCTTGAATTTTTTTGTTTACTTTTTTGTTTCAAGACAAAAAAGTGAATGGGTTTAGCTTCGCTGAGAAAAGTTGGGTGAAACCCAATCAAAAAAAATTAAAATAGACTTTTTGACGGTCAACTAACTAAATGATGCTAGCATCAACATAAGCTACTTTCCATTTAATTTACTACATTTGCACACTTTCTAGAAAAACCTAAGAAAGAATACACTAAAGAATTCCTTTTCAGCAGACCGGCGATCAAGAACCTTTTTAAAAAATCACCGGTCAAAAAAAAATTTTACTGAAAATGAATTTATCATTCAATGATTTGAATTTGATTGAGCCTATATTATTGGCTCTCAAAACAGAAGGTTACACTTCGCCCACACCCATTCAAGCACAAACTATCCCACTTGCACTGCAACGCAAAGATATTTTGGGCTGTGCACAAACAGGCACCGGAAAAACAGCAGCATTTGCCATTCCTATTATCCAATTGCTAAGCCAAAACAAAAATGTTAGCCCAGGAAAAAGAGAAATAAAAAGCTTAATTCTTACACCCACCCGCGAGTTGGCCATACAAATAGAAGAAAGCTTTAAGAACTACGGAAAAAATACCAACCTAAAATGCAAAGTTATTTTTGGTGGAGTAAGCCAACATGCACAAGTAGAATCTCTGCGCCAAGGCATAGATATTTTAATTGCAACACCCGGCAGATTGCTAGATTTAATGAACCAAAAACACGTAAACCTTAGCCACATTCAGTTTTTTGTGTTAGACGAGGCTGATAGAATGCTAGACATGGGTTTTGTGCACGACGTAAAAAGAATCATTACCAAATTACCAAAGCAACGTCAATCCTTGTTTTTTTCGGCCACCATGCCACCCGTTATTGTGGAGCTTGCCGATACCATTTTAGTGAACCCCTCAAAGGTAGAAGTAACGCCAGTTTCCAGCACAGCCAATACCATTAACCAGGAAGTATATTTTGTGGACAAAGAAAACAAAAGAAATTTGCTGATAGACATTCTAAAAGACAAATCAATAGAAAGGGTATTGGTGTTTGCCAGAACAAAACACGGTGCCGATAAAATTTCTAAAGATTTGGTAAAGTCTGGCATTGGCTCACAGGCCATACACGGCAACAAATCGCAGAACGCCAGGCAACATGCCCTAAACAATTTTAAATCTAAACTCACTCGTGTATTGGTGGCTACAGACATTGCTGCCCGAGGCATAGACATAGACGAGCTTACCCACGTTATAAACTACGAATTGCCCAACATCCCCGAATCGTATGTGCACCGTATTGGCAGAACGGGTAGGGCAGGAGCAAGCGGAATAGCCATTTCTTTTTGCGATGCCGAAGAAAAAGAATACCTAAGAGACATACAAAAACTTATTGGTAAAAACGTGCCTGTAAATAGTAAGCACGATTACCCTTTAATGAATCATACAGTTGTAAAAACTCCACAACGTGGACAAAGACCACCCCGAAACACCTCCGCAAAGCCATCCACAGAGAGAAATGCAGGCGATAGAAACTTTGGTGCTAAAAGCAACACAGCAAAAAGTGGTGCCGATAGAAACACATCATTTAGTGGCGAAAAAAGAAACTCTGCTGCCAAAGAAGGATTTTCTAAACCAAAAAGCTACGGCAACAATTCGCCGGCAAAAAAGTGGTTTGGCGATAAAAGAAACAGGACAAGTGTTTAAATAAGTAGTTAAATAAAGGAAGGATAAAGGCTATTTATTTAGGTAAATCGCCTTTAGTTTTGCTTCCAATTTCTTCTTTTTTCTGTTTGTTTTTTAAAATATTGAGGTGTTGGTATGATTGTACTTTTTAATTGTTTAAACAAAAGGAAAAAAACTAAGCAATGATGTTTCTAAATATAATTAAAGCATAAATTTGTTTCAATAACTAAATCAACATCAATAACATGTATAAATTAAAAATAGTTGTTTTGTTTTTTTTCTTTTCATCACTAAAAATTTCCTACTCTCAAACTGCCAATAGATTAAGCGATATTTATTCGGGTTGGCAAGATGGAGCAAGTGCAACTTCCAAAGGGATTTATTCTGTGGGCGACAGTGTGGTAATTTTTCCTGGATTTAATGTAAGTACAGGCGGTGAACTCTATAAAACTAATGGAACAACCAATGGAACAGGTCTTGTAAAAGATATTTATCAAGGACAATCATCTTGCTGGACAAGCAACAATGGGCTAGATTTTTATACAAATGGCAATAAAATGTTTTTTCCTGCCAGAGAAATTGGCGATGGCGTTGAACTTTGGGTTACAGATGGCAGCGAAGGCGGAACAATTAAACTCAAAGATTTTAATCCAGGTGTAAGCAATAGTTCTTTTCCTAATTCCTTTGTAAGCCCCGACAACAGAAAAATATTTTTTAGAGGAACAGTTCAAGGAATAAACGGCAGAGTTTGTGTAACAGATGGAACAATCAATGGCAGCTTTCTCACCGAAATTGGTGCCAGCAATCTTCCAAATATTTATTTAAACGGCTTTTATTATTACACCTCACCAAGTTTAATTTCCGGATTAAACAATAGTATTAATAAGCTAGATACAGCAACATTGGCCTCAAGTTTTGTTTTGGATACTGACCCTGAAAATCAAACAGGTGTTCCTCAATTAATAACAACTTATGGTGATAGTGTTCTGCTATATACTGCATTTGATGATACGGTGCATCATTTTTATACATTAAACGTAAATACTAATTCCGTTAGTCAGTTACCAGAACTTGGTATTGCTAATCCACAATTAATTTCTCCAAAATATTTTTTTAGAATCCCCAATAGCAACAAAGTTTTGTTTGCTGTAATGGATGAAACTGTAGGAAGAGAAATTTGGGTTTGTGATGGAGCAGAAGTTCGGTTGTTAAAAGATATTGAAGTAGGATTGGGAGATTCGAATTTAAATGCCAACCCTTATTTTTATTCTTTAAACAATACGGTTTATTTTACAGCTTTTAGAACCGGAAATGGAGTTGAAATGTTTAAAACGGATGGCACTACTGAGGGAACTGAAATTGCATTTGATTTTGTAGATTGGGGTTCTTACGGGTGCCAGAGAATTATAAGTGGCGCAGGAGTGTTAATTGGCGGAAAACCTAGTGTAATTGGTTCGCCACAATATGCTTTGCATTTTTGGAACGGAAGCACTTTTATTCCCTTGTTCAGCAGCGAAGGAGAAGAATTAACTGTAG
>CAIMMJ010000192.1 GCA_903842515.1 uncultured Bacteroidota bacterium
ATACGTTTGCGTGAGCAAGTTTTTTTTGAGTTGCAAAAATAATTTAAAAAGAAGTTTTAATAGAATAATTATATTAGAATTTACTCACAACTATAAAATTAAAAAGTACGCTGAATAAACAAAAAACAATTTTTAATTGTAATTTTGAAAACAGATTTTAAAAGATGACAAGGATTTTTGATGCTAATGATGAAGAATTAAATCCGGTAGAAAAGGAAATTGAAAAGGCATTGCGACCTTTGGAGTTTACTGATTTTGCAGGGCAAGATAAAGTTTTAGAAAACTTAAAGATTTTTGTTGAAGCTGCAAAAATGAGGGAAGAGTCTTTAGATCACACCTTACTGCATGGACCTCCGGGATTAGGAAAAACAACGCTTGCCAATATTATGGCCAACGAATTGGGCGTTGGTATAAAAATTACATCAGGCCCAGTGTTGGATAAACCGGGCGATTTGGCAGGATTATTAACAAATTTAGAACCCAACGATGTTTTATTTATTGATGAAATACATCGCTTAAGTCCAATAGTGGAAGAATATTTATATTCTGCCATGGAAGACTACCGAATAGACATCATGATTGATTCTGGTCCAAATGCTAGAACAGTTCAAATAAAATTAAATCCTTTTACATTAGTTGGTGCAACCACCCGTGCAGGTTTGCTAACATCACCACTCAGGGCAAGGTTTGGAATAAATTCTAGATTAGAATATTACAACTCAAAAGTACTTACCGGAATTGTTGTTAGGTCTTCTTCCATTCTTAAAGTGCCAATAGAAGAAGTTGCCGCCTATGAAATTGCTAGAAGAAGCAGAGGAACGCCAAGAATTGCAAATGCTTTGCTGCGCAGAACAAGAGACTTTGCACAAGTAAAAGGAAACGGCACAATTACGTTTGAAATTGCTCAAATGGCTCTGAATGCTCTTAATGTTGATAAAAATGGATTAGATGAAATGGACATTAAAATTTTAAATACAATTGTAGATAAATTTAAGGGTGGTCCGGTTGGCCTTACAACTATTGCTACTGCTGTAGGCGAAGAGTCAGATACAATAGAGGAAGTTTACGAACCATTTTTAATTCAAGAGGGTTACCTTATGAGAACTCCAAGAGGCAGAGAAGCTACAGAATTAGCCTACAAACATTTAGGCAAATTTAATGCCGGCTACAAAGGCAACTCATTGTTTTAACAGAAACTTTAATATTTTGAAAAAAACTGCCCGTATTGTTTCTGTAATTTTTCATCCAATGTTTATGCCATTGCTTACGCTGTGGATAATTTTTAATTATAACCCCTACGTAACATTTAATATACCAAGGCAATTACATTTGCTGATTTTTGGTATTGTTGGGGTTTACACGTTGCTTATACCCTTCCTCTCCAGTGTAATTTTAAAAAAGATGAATCTAATAAGCAACTATGAAATGAATGACAGAAATGAAAGAAAATTGCCTTTTTTAATAGCAGGTTTCAGTTTTTTTTTCTGTTATTACATGCTTCAAAAATACCCGGCATTAATAATAATTTCGCTGATAATGTTGGGAGCAACTATTGCAATGCTAGCAACGTTAATTTTAAACTATAAATTTAAAATTTCTGCTCACATGATTGGAATTGGCGGCTTAATTGGGAGTATAGCAGGATTAACAATTTTGCTTGGTGTAGATTACAGGGCATTAATTATTGTAGCACTAATAATTGCAGGAATAGTTGGCAGCTCTCGCTTGTATTTGGGAGCCCACGCACCATACCAGATTTATTGGGGGTTTTTAATTGGTTTTTTATCGGAATTTTGTTTGCTGGTGTTTATATAATCAATAATTTAATTTTTAATACATAACGTTTAAACTACGTTCAGTTTAAAAAAAAACAACAAAATTATTAATAGAGACTCCCTGGTTTTTTTATATTTTTGTAAAAAAAAACAGTGTTTCAGTTTAGAGAAAAGCAATTTTTAGGCTACAATCAATTTTACATTCTAATTAGGCTAGTTTTGTCTTTATTTTGTTTTGTAGCGTATTATTGGAGCGAAAATCCAAAGCCGGTTTATACTGTAATTGGAAATTTTAGAATTGGTTCATATCCAGCCAAAGACATTCCAAACTCGGGCGAATTGTTTTTTTTAATGGGGATTGCAATCATAGTTTTTTCAATTGTTCTAATGTTTATTCCACATTTAAAAATCAATGGAAATAAAGATCAGCTGACTCTGATTAAATTTCCGAGCAAAAAGAAAATTGAAATTCCTTTGCATGAGATAACGTTTCTTAGGTGCAAAAAACTTAAGGGCAATTTATTTTTAGGAACACTTTTTAATAACGAAAAACAAGGAATTAAAAACTTTTTTACCAACGGAGACAATGCCGTTGAAATTACCTTAAACTCTGGAAAACGTTTTTTAATAGGAACAAACAAACCTATGGAATTGGTGAACTTTGTAAAGTTTTTTTATCCTCAGATAAACGTTTTAGAAAATATTTAATTTTATTTAAATTATTTAGTGATGCAAAACGTTTACCTTTGAAACAATTAAAAACAACAAATCGTTTAAAAGAGACAACTAAAAATTTATGCCAAAGAATATTGTAATCCCAATTCAAGTAAACAAGGAAAGTGTAGCCATGTGCGAGTTTCCGGCAGAAGATGTGCTAAATGCAAAAGATAAGGAAGCACTGGTTTTGCTTTTAGAGAACGCCACTAAACTAGGAAATATGGAGCACAGCAAAATAAAAATAGTTTTTGAAGACTCAGACGCTGTAAAGCAAGTAGAAACTACTGTTTGGGCAACTACAGATAAAAGAGTGGTACTAAAAGGAGGAATAGTTATTCCCATAAATAGAATACATCAAATAGTATTAGTTTAAAACAATAAAAAAATAAAGATGAAAAAAATCTTGATAATAACAGGGGGAATTTTAGTTCTTTTATTTGCAATTTATCAATTGTTCGCAGGTAAGTATAATACTATGGTTGAATTGAGCGAGCCTGCCACTTCTCAATGGGCTAATGTGCAAAGTGCATACCAGCGCAGGGCCGATTTAATTCCAAATATAGTTAATACTGTTAAAGGGTATGCAGAATTTGAAAAATCTACACTTACTGCCGTAGTTGAAGCAAGAGCAAAGGCAACAAGTATGACGGTTGATGCATCAAATTTAAATCCTGAAAACATACAAAAATTTCAAGCGGCTCAAGACGGTTTATCCGGTGCATTATCTAGGTTATTAGTAACAATTGAAAAATATCCTGATTTAAAAGCAAACCAAAATTTTCTTGAATTGCAATCACAACTAGAAGGCACAGAAAACAGGATTAATGTTGAAAGAAATAGATTTAATGAGCTGGTTAAAGAATACAATACCTACATAAAAAAATTCCCAAACAATTTAATAGCAGGGCTATTTAATATGGAACGGAAAGGATATTTTGAGGCGGCCGCTGGTTCTGAAAAAGCTCCTGAAGTGAAGTTTTAAAAAATATTTACGCACTATTAATAAATTAAAAGACCTCAAAATTGGGGTCTTTTTTTTTGCAACTATCAAGTGTGATCATCTAGGTTTTTAAACGTCG
>CAIMMJ010000193.1 GCA_903842515.1 uncultured Bacteroidota bacterium
CCCCAAGTTAAAGGCTTGTGGCTGGGGTGTTGTAGAAGGCTCAAAAATCCTTCGTGAATACAACATCACCGCAGGTAAAATACAAACAGGTGGCGTAAGGGCAAAAAAACTCACTGCTGATTATGTGTTAGTTTACAAAGGAATTAAACTGGCAGTAGTAGAAGCCAAAAGCGATGATTTAGGCGTTGGCGAAGGTTTGGCACAAGCCAAACAATACGCAGAGAAACTAAAATTAGAAACCACATACAGCACAAACGGAAAAGAAATTTACAGCATCTGTATGAAAACAGGTGCAGAAGGTTTAGTTTCCGATTATTTAACACCAGAACAACTTTGGAATAAAACTTTTGCAGTTCAAAATGATTGGAGAGAGAAATTTTCTGCCATTCCTTTTGAAGATGTTGGAGGAACAAAAGGATCAAGATATTATCAGGAAATTGCGGTAAACAATACATTAGAAGCTGTTGCCAATAATGCAGACCGCATTTTGTTAACCCTTGCCACAGGAACAGGAAAAACATTTATTGCTTTTCAAATTGCGTGGAAATTATTTCAAACCCGTTGGAATTTAAAACGTGACGGAAGCCGCAGACCACGCATTTTATTTTTAGCCGACAGAAACATTTTAGCCAACCAAGCCTTCAATGCTTTTTCAGCATTTCCGGAAGATGCTTTGGTTAGAATTAGCCCGAAAGAAATAAGTAAAAAAGGAAGTGTGCCGACAAACGGCAATATCTTCTTCACCATCTTTCAAACTTTTATGACCAATGCTAAAGTGGTAAAGAAAATAGAACCAACAGAACCAATTTCTTTAGCAGCAGAACCAATTGTTGAATTTGGAACTGAACAATACAATTTTGGTCAATACCCAAAAGACTATTTTGATTTTATCATTATTGACGAGTGCCACCGTGGTGGAGCACACGATGAAGGAAATTGGAGAGGCATTTTAGAATATTTTTCTCCAGCCGTTCAGTTGGGTTTAACCGCCACACCAAAACGCAAAGACAATGTTGATACTTACAAATATTTTGGCGAACCAGTTTATGTCTATTCACTCAAAGAAGGTATCAACGATGGTTTCCTTACACCATTCAAAGTAAAACGCATCAAGACAACGCTTGACGATTACATCTTCACAAGTGATGACCAAATTATAGAAGGAGAAATTGAAGAAGGCAGAATTTACACCGAACCCGACTTCAATAAAATAATTGAGATAAAAGCAAGAGAGGCAAAACGTGTTCAGATTTATATGGACGATGCCAACCAAAAAGATAAGGCAATTATTTTTTGTGCCACACAAGACCACGCTGCCGCAGTTCGTGATTTGGTAAACCAATACAAGAAAAGCACTGACCCAAATTATTGTGTTCGTGTAACTGCAAACGATGGAGAAATAGGCGAACAGTTTTTAAGAGAGTTTCAAGACAACGAAAAAACAATCCCAACCATTTTAACTACTTCGCAAAAACTTTCAACAGGTATTGATGCAAGAAATATACGCAACATAGTTTTGATGCGACCAGTAAACTCCATGATAGAGTTTAAGCAAATTGTAGGACGAGGCACACGTTTGTTTGATGGCAAAGACTTTTTTACAATCTATGATTTTGTAGATGCTTACCACCACTTTGCCGACCCTGAATGGGACGGAGATGCTTTACATTGTGAAGTTTGCGGACAATTAGTATGTGAATGTCAAACGGGACCAAAACCACCGCCACAACCTTGTAAAGGTTGCGGACAAACGCCTTGTGTTTGCGAAAAGAAACCGAAAGAGCCTTGTGAAATTTGTGGTGAACTGTATTGCAATTGTAACAAGCGACAAAAAATAAAAGTGAAGTTGAAAGACGGAAAGGAACGTGAAATACAATCAATGATTTCTACTTCGTTTTGGAGTGCAGACGGCAAACCCATTTCAGCAGAAGATTTTTTGAATAATCTGTTTGGTGAATTGCCTAACCTTTTCAAAAGTGAAGATGAATTGCGGACGCTTTGGAGCAATCCACTTACCAGACGAACACTTTTAGAAGAATTAGATTCAGCAGGTTTTGGCAAAGATGAATTGACCACTTTACAAAAACTCATTGACGCTGAAAAAAGCGACTTGTTTGATGTGTTGGAATATGTGTTTAACAGCGACATAAAACCAATGACAAGAGAAGCAAGAGTAGCAGC
>CAIMMJ010000194.1 GCA_903842515.1 uncultured Bacteroidota bacterium
AAAGAAAAAATTAATTCACAAGAATACATCCGCAGAAAATTATCTTATCTTAAACATCTTGAACATGAAAGCGATTTTAATAAGTTCTTGTTGGCCGATGTTGAAATGGTGTTGCAGGGCGATATGCTGCCAAAAGTTGATATGATGTCTATGGCAAATAGTTTAGAGGTTCGTACACCTTTCTTGGATTATAGAGTAGTAGATTTTGCTTTTTCAATTCCACCTGAATTTAAAATTGACAACAAACGAAGAAAAAAAATTTTAGTTGATACATTTCAGGATTTACTGCCAAATGAACTTCTTAATAGACCTAAAAAAGGGTTTGAAATTCCATTGTTGGGATGGTTTAAAAACGAACTTAAGTCAATAATTGAAAACGAACTATTATCAGAAGATTTCATTGAAAAACAAAATATTTTTAATTACAACGAAATATTCCAGCTTAAGAAACAATTATTTTCGCCCAACCCCAATGATGCAACTGCTCAAATATGGGCTTTGCTGGTATTCCAGTATTGGTGGAAGAATTTTCATAATTCATAAAAATGCCCAAAGTACTTAGGATTATAAACAGATTTAACTTAGGTGGCCCCACATACAATGTTGCCTATTTAAGTAAATTTATGGAACCTCACTACCAAACAATTTTGGTAGGTGGCGAGAAAGATGAAACAGAAGACAGTTCGCAATTTATTTTGGATAAATTAGGTTTAAAACCAATTATAATCCAAGAAATGAAACGAGAAATAGACATTAAAAACGATAGAATTGCCTATTTAAAAATTAGACAATTAATTAGAGAACATAAACCTGATATAGTTCATACTCATGCTTCAAAAGCAGGTACAATTGGAAGGTTGGCAGCTCGGGCAGAAAATGTTCCTGTGATAATTCACACGTTTCACGGTCATGTTTTCCATTCCTACTTTGGAAAACTTAAAACGCTATTTTATAAAAACATTGAGCGATTTTTGGCACTTATTTCAACTAAAATTATCGCAATTAGCGAAATTCAAAAGAATGAGTTAAGTGAAATTCATAAGATTTCCACTAAAGATAAAATAGAAATTATACCACTAGGCTTCGACCTTAATAAATTTCAGGAAAACACGCTAGAAAAAAGAAATTTGTTTAGAGAAAAATACAAACTAAACCAACAAACAGTAGCCATTGGAATTATTGGAAGACTAGTTCCAATAAAAAACCATGAATTATTTTTAAACGCAATTGCTTTTTTACAGCAAACAAGCAAAGTAAAATTTAAAGCATTTATTATTGGAGACGGAGAACTTCGCAAACAATTAGAAAACTCCGCAAAAGAAAAACAGTTAGAGTTTGAAACACCGGAAAAAGAAAATCAAAATGCTATTGTGGTTTTTACCTCTTGGATAAAGGAAGTAGATGTTGCATTAAGTGGACTAGACATTGTGGCTCTTACATCTTTTAACGAAGGTACACCAGTAAGTTTAATAGAAGCTCAAGCAGCAGGAAAACCAATTGTAAGCACTAATGTAGGTGGAATAGAAAATGTAGTTATTAAAAACAAAACTGCCTTGTTAAGCGATATTAACCAATCAGAAAGCTTCTTCAGTAATTTAAAAACACTTACGGAAGATGAAAAACTAAGGAAAGAAATGTCGGAACTTGGTTGGCAGCACGTATTTGAAAAGTTCCATTACACCCGCATGGTAAAAGAGATGCAATATCTTTACGAAAAACTTTTATCTAAAACAAAATAAGTTGTTTTATTTCAATATTTCCCAGATCACCCATTGCAATAGAAAAGCAAGTTCTACCATTTCGCCAAACCAAAATTTATTTATGTTTTTAAAACCCAGGTAGCAACAAACTGCGGTTTGCGTAAAATTTAAAACATTAAAAAGTTTGTTTTCATTAAAAAAATAAAAATTCACCAAAAGCTGAAACACCAATAGAACAAACAAAATTATCAATGCATTTTTACTAGAAATAGCACTGTAAAAATTTATGGTACCATTTTTTTTATCTTGTTCAACGTCTGCAAAGTCAAATGGAATTGTTAATGCCCAAACAAATAAAAATTGACTCAATAAAAATGGCATTACGTTTAATAGCTCAACATTAATGGATAAAAATCCGGTACATAAAAGTATCCATGAAAGAGAGATGCTTACCGCTTTGGTTTTGTAATTTTCTCTCAAACTAAGTGTATTTGGAATTTCTTTAAAATAAAAAAAACAAATTACAAATGATAAAATAAGGTAGTGGTAGTTTGGTAATAAAATTCTCAAAAAGTACAAAACAATACAGGAAGCCCCTAAAAAAAATAAACCAACAAAGAAGTTTATTTGTAAAACTAAATTTCTTGTTTTAGGAAAGTAAATTGTAAAAACTAAGAGCGAAAAAACAACTACAGTAGCGCTAGATAGTGAATTATTTAAAAAACTCGCAAAGAAAAGTAAATGAAATACTGCAAATAAAACGGTTCCTAATTTAGCGTATGAAATAGTTTTAAATATTGAATTCAATATTTAGTATTATTTGTTTTTTAAGCTGCCAATTATTATCTGCGTTATAATGCCTGAAACCAATCCAATTCCTGCACCTTTCAATGAACTTTGAACTCTTTTTCCACGTGCAGTTCTTCCATATCCTACAACATACATGTCTTCTTTTAAGTACTTTTTGTCGGATACATTTTTACGTTTAATTTTTATCCATTTACTGCTGTTCAGTCCAACCCAAATTGCAGGAATTATTGGAGTTAGCCAATAGGGCATTAAAACTCCACTGGCGGCACCTATTACAGCGCTAGAAATAAACGGACCTGTAGTTTTATAGGTTGTAATTGCATCTCTTTCTCCTGCAATCATTGATCTCATATCATTTTCTGTAAAATAATTTTCTTGAGACAGTGTATCTTGTTTGTAGATTACTTCTTCTTTTTTTGTGCTTCCATAGTCAATAGAAAACACGTCATCTCTTTCAATCTTTCTAATTTTAAGTCCGTTTTTGTATTTAAATTCAGCATTTATAAATCCGCCTACAGTATCAATTACTCTGCAAGAATCTTCTGTTCCGTTCAAATATAATATTCTGTCTTGCCCAAAAGAATTATTTTGGCACACAAAAAGAAATAAAATTAGTAGTATCTTATTCATGTTTTTTTGCTTGTTTTTCCTTTAATATCTATTTATTTGTTGATGTTACAAAAAAACAAAGTTTTGAATTGCATTCCTAATTTTTTAAAGATTTTATCGAGTTATGATTCCATTTAACTAATAATAGTTGTATTTTTACCACTCATCGAATTAATTAAACAAATTTTGTTTTTAATCGTATGGTATGATAAAGTTAACTTATGAAATCAAATATTACTTTTTTTAAATTTTTGTTGCTTGTTTTTTTTAGTTCAGCATGCTCCAATATATCTTTAGCACAATCGGCCAAAAGATTTTTAAATGATGGAATGGAAGCCGCCGATAAAAAAATGCATACAGACGCAATAGACTATTTTAATAAGTCAATAATGCTTAACCCAAACTATTACGAAGCCTTTTTAGAAAGAGGAAAATCGTTTGAAGCCACAGGAAATATTGCCGAAGCCACAAAAGATTATCAAAGTGCAATGGCAAACAAGGCCGATGCAGAAGAACCCTATCTGCAATTAGGCTATTTGTTTATGAACAACAAAAAATATGTTGATGCATTAATTATTTCTAAGAAGAGTTTGGATTTAAAAAAGAAATCATTCAGAGTGTATCAACTGTTGGCAGAATGCAAATTATACAATAAAGATTTTAAAGGTGCCTCCGAAAGTATAGAAAAAGCTATAAGTGAACAAAAAAACGAAGCTTTTTCGTGGTATTTAAAAACTATCATACAGGATTCGTTAAATAATAAATCTGTTGCATTAGAAGCAGCAAAAAAAGCAAATGAATTGGTAGTAAAGTCAAAGGAATACAAGGAGTCTAAAACAACCCCAATATTTTTAAAATACTTTGTTTCACTTGCCAATCAGCATTATGCAAATAATCAGCCAGATGAGTGTATAGTCATCTCCAATAAGTACCTTATAGATTTTCCGGACGAAGCATTGTTTTACTATTACAGAGGTTTAAGCATGTATCAAAAAATGAAGATGACCAATGCTTTAGATGATTTAACAATTGCTTTGACCAAGAATGAAAAAGATTCTAAAATTTACACAGCAAGGGCAAACTTGTTTATTAAGCTTGGGCAAACAGAATCTGCTTTAGGAGATTTTATTAAAGCAATTTCTATAAATAGAGATAACTTGGAGGCAATAAAGGGAAAAGGTAAATGTTTAGAAGTACTGCAAAAGCTTGAAGAAGCATCTGTTTGCTATGAATTAGCACTATCTAAGAATAAAAACGACGCCGAAGCAATTTCTCTCGTAAATAATATTAGACAAAAATTATTCGAAAGTAAAAGAGAAAGGAATGCTCCTGAAATATACTTAGAAGGAGCAATTTCTGCCAACGAAAATGTGTGTAACATCCCAAGAAACGTTATGTTTTTGGAAATTAAAGGGGTTATAAAGGATCAAAGTAGAATAAAATCTATTTCCATTGCAGACGAAGATGTAAAATTTGACTCTACTATTTTTAATCCAACGTTTTCTTGTAAATTAAAAACTCTTTTAAAAGAGGATTTTGTAATAAGAGTTGAGGACGTTTACTCAAATGTAACTGAAAAAAAATATATTCTTAAAAGATCTGAAAACGAAGCTCCTGTTATTTCAATGGACCAACAATTTAACAACGAAAGAAAGGAAATTATTGTTTCTGAAGCATCGGGTTATATGGTAAAGGTAAGCGGTAAAGTAAAAGATGAAAACAACATAAAAAGTATAAAAGTAAATACTAAAAGTCCTTCTTTTTCTGCAAATTCCAATGAGGTAGATTTTTCTACTGATATAGATTTAGTGGGTGTAGACAGCATAATAATCAGTGCCATAGACGTGTTTGATAATGTATCCAGGATGGCATACAAAGTAAAAAAATCATCGGAAACTGATACAACTTTAAACCCTATGGGTAAAACCTGGGCAATTTTTATTGACAATTCTAACTATAAATTTTTGCCTGTTCTAGAAGCTACCACAAATGATGTTAAGGCAATGAATTCCATTTTGGAAAACTATAATATTGATAATGTTATAGTAAAAAAGGACCTTACAAAAGCTCAAATGGATAAGTTTTTTCAGATAGATTTAAGGGATTTAGTGGCCGAAAATAATGTAAACTCAATTATGATCTGGTTTGCAGGACACGGAAAATTTTTAAATGAATCGGGATACTGGCTACCAATAGATGCCAATAAAAAGGAAGAATATACTTTTTTTGCTCTGTCACAATTAAAATCATATTTGGCAACCTATAAAAAAGTTAAACACACTTTAGTTGTTTCTGATGCATGCGAAACCGGACCTGCATTCTACCTTGCCATGAGAGATATTAATGTAAATAGAAATTGTGGTGAGTGGGAATCTACCAAACTAAAATCGGCACAAGTAATTTCTTCAACAACTTTAGATTTAAACGACGATAAATCTGTTTTTACAAAATCTTTTGTTGATGCATTAAAGGGTGTGAACGAAAATTGTATTTCCATAGAAAAAATTTCTGAAAAAGTTTCAGCTAGTGCTAAGCAAAATCAAAAACCTAAACCAAAACTTGGAAATATACAAGGTTTGCAAGACGAAAACGGTACTTTTTTCTTTATTAAAAAAGGAAAATAAGACACAAGCATTCTACTTATTTTTAAAAATTACAAAACCTTTTAATAACTATATTTGTTTGTGATATTTCATTAATCTTGCTAACAAAATTAGTAGGAATTTTAAAATTAAATTCAGTAAAAAATAAATATATTCGCACAAAAATTAACAATGGCCAAATTCTTTAATTTAAAGATTGCTGAGAAAATACAAGAAACAAAAGACGCTGTCTCTTTATCGTTTGATATACCTACTGAACTAGCTGAAACTTTTAAGTACAAGCAAGGGCAGTACATTACTTTTAAACTAAATGTTGATGGTACTGAACTCCGCAGGTCATACTCTATATGCAGCAATCCTTTTTCCAATGAAAAACTAAAAGTTGCCATCAAACAAACAAAAAATGGGTGGGGTAGTGTTTATCTCAATCAAAAAGTAAATGTTGGAGATACCTTGGAGGTAATGGCTCCAATGGGTGGTTTTTATTCCGAATTAAATTCCAACAATAAAAAGAATTATTATTTGTTTGCCGGAGGTAGTGGAATAACGCCAATGCTTTCTATCATAAAAGCTGTTTTATCTGTTGAAGCTCACAGTAAGGTTAATTTGTTTTACGGTAATTTAAACGAAGAATCAATTATTTTTAGAAACGAACTTAAACAACTTAGCTCAGATTCTAGACTAACTGTAATTGACATTCTTGACCAACCTGCTAATTCATCTTTTCCAGAAGAATTAAAAGGAATAATGGACAAAGCCATGCTGGTAAAATTAATTAACAAACATGTTGATCTAAAAAGCGATGCCGATTACTTTATTTGCGGGCCAACGCCAATGATGCAAAATGCAGAATCGTTGTTAAAAGAAAGAGTTGAAGATAAAAAAAGAGTTCATTTAGAATATTTCTCAACACCAAACTTACCTAAGGAGGAAGTAGAAAAAGAAGTTTCAACAAGTCCTGTGAATTGCTCCGCCACAGTTATCTGCGACGGCGATGAAAAGGTGATAGAAATAAAAGCAGGAAAAAATATTTTGGATGTTGCTTTGGATGAAAACATTGACGCTCCTTATGCCTGCCAAGGTGGTTCTTGTTGCACATGCAGAGCCTTGCTGGTAGAAGGGAAAGTTCAAATGAAAGTAAATTTTGCTTTGTCAGAAGACGAGGTAAAACAAGGCTATATCTTAACTTGTCAATCTTATCCGCTAACTCCAAGCATTGTAGTAGATTACGATAGAGGCAGATAAATTTTAGAAAACTTTTTGTGCAAAATTGTTTGGTTTTTTATAATCAACAATCTTTATTTATTTCTTATTAAAATTACCAATAAGAAATTTATCTTTGCCCCCTAATTCTATACATGAGAACCGACCTCAAAAGATTCAACAACGATTGGTATAACCCAGGTGCAAGCTTTTTTAAGCAAACAGTTTGGTTTTTTGTGAATGGAATTTTTTTTAAATCATCGCTTTTCCCTTCCTACAGATTAAAATGTTTTTTGCTAAAACTTTTTGGAGCAAAGGTAGGAGAAGGTGTTGTAATTAAACCAAACGTAAACATTAAATATCCTTGGAGACTAAAAATTGGTAACCATTCTTGGATTGGCGAAGAAGTTTGGATAGATAATTTAGATACTGTAACAATTGGCAACAATGTATGTATTTCTCAAGGTGCATTATTACTTTGCGGAAATCATCACTACAAAAAACCTGCATTTGATTTAATTACCGGAAAAATTACCTTAGAAGACGGCGCTTGGGTTGGTGCCAAAACAGTGGTTTGCCCGGGTGTAACAATAAAAGAAGAAACCGTGCTAACCGTAGGTTCTATTGCCACTTCCACTTGCGATGCATTTAGTATTTATCAAGGAAATCCTGCAAAAAAAATAAAAGACAGGGTGATTAGAAATGTATGAAAGTTTCAGTAATTACAGTTTGTTACAACAGCTCACAAACTATTGAAGATACCATAAAATCGGTAATAAACCAAGATTACCCTAACATAGAATACATCATTGTTGACGGACTTTCTAAAGACAACACTCTTGAAATTGTTGAAAAATACAAAAATAAAATTGCCGAGATTGTTTCCGAAAAAGACAAAGGCATATACGATGCAATTAACAAAGGCATTGAGCTTGCAAGCGGAGAGTTGGTAAGCGTGCTAAATTCCGACGATTTTTTTGCAACAACTTCTGTTGTATCCGATGTGGTAGAAAGTATAACAAAAGAAAACTCTGATGCATCTTACGGCAATCTTCTATACGTTAACAGAGAAGAAACCAGCAAAGTTTTACGCACTTGGATAAGTGGTGAGTATTACGATGGAATTTTTTTTAATGGTTGGATGCCTCCTCATCCTACTTTTTTTATAAATAAATGGTGCTATCAAAAATATGGTTCGTTTAACCTCAATTTAAAATCTTCTGCCGACTATGAATTGATGCTAAGGATGCTGCATAAAAACAAAATTAAAGTTTCATACATCAATAAAGTGCTTGTGAAAATGAGGGTAGGAGGACAAAGCAACGTTTCGCTACTAAACAGATTGCGGGGCAACAAAGAAGATAAAATTGCTTGGCAACTCAACGGACTTAAACCCAATTGGTACACTCTTATTTGGAAACCCCTATCTAAAATTCCTCAATATTTTAAATAATACTTCCAAATTATTTTTTCATTCTTAGTTCAATATCTATTTGAACGTGGTTTTCATTTAACAAAATATTATTTTTTTGTTTAAAATTCTTGTTTACCTTTGGTATAATAATAAAGTGTCGGTATGACACATTTACGCAACATGAAGACAAAAATTACATATTTTTTATTTATTTTTCTTTTTCCATTTTATTCCTTTGCCGCAAGTGGTATTTGGGAAAGAGCAGTCGCACTTAATTTTGGAACAACAAATTTTGTAACCGGCACAACTTTCAATACTCAAAATTGGGGAACATTTCTTCCTAATCCTGGCCACCAATTAAAAGGAGGAAGTATTAATACCTTTAAAAATAATGGAGATGATATTACTGGAGCAAGAATATTCTACCGGGTAATTGCTGTTGGTAGTGCAGAAAATGTACCTTTTACCTCCATAAACTTACCATTTGGTCAAAACCTCCCAAATAACGGAGACCAGCAATGGTTATCATCCTCTGATTCTATATTATTTATGAACGGTTTGGCTCCTGGAAATTATAATTTAGAAGTTTATTTTGAGGCCGATTTTACATTTCAACCAAACGGCGCAGGTGTTCACATAGATAATAATGCAGGAGCAAATTACAAAGCTCAATTTACAATAGCCTCCCCCAATCAAGGTTGCTCAATTAATTTAGGAAACGATACCACCATTTGCGGTTTGGCTGCTGTTCAATTGGGTGGCAATTTTACTATTGCTCCGTTTGGTGATTCTTTAACCATAACTTACAACGCTTCTAGCGGTGGCGCAGGACAATTAATAGGTGCCAGTAAAGTGTACATGCATTCGGGCTACGAAGCTACACCTTTTGGCGGTGCAATAAATTGGGTAGGAAATTGGGGTCAAGACGATGGCATTGGTAAAATGGATTCTTTGGGAAATAATTTATGGAGAATAACCATCAACCCAAATTCTTATTACAATGTGCCTGCAAATGGTCCAATAAACGGTTTCTTTTTGGTATTTAGAAATGCAGATGGTACATTGGTAGAAAACAATGGAGGTAACAATATTTTTCTTTCTAACCAAGCCAATCCTGCAACATCTTTTGCTGGAGTGAGTGCCACAAAAACAGTATCAGAATTTACTTCAATTCTTTGGTCAACTGGGGCAAACACTTCTACAATATTAGTATCAGAAAGCGGAACGTATTGGGTGCAACTTACAAACTCCCAAGGATGTGTGGCAATAGACACGGTGGTTGTAAATGCCAACAACATTCCTTTTGTAAACATAAGCGGAAATTTAATTATTTGCGAAGGAGAATCTACTACCCTAACTTCTACTCCTGGTTTTGTTTCTTATTCTTGGTCAAACGGGGTAAATAATTCTTCTGTTACATTAAACCAACCGGGTAACTATGTTTTAACGGTAACAGATGTCAACGGTTGCACAGGAATTGATGTGGTAGATTTAATTGAATTGCCAGTTCCACAAGCAGAATTTACGTTTACCAATGTTGGACCAAATTTTACTTTTACCGTTACCAATCAATATCCCAATGCCCAGTATTTTTGGGATTTTAACGAAGACGGTGTAAATGATAATGTTACAAATTCTACAAATCCTACCAGAGGTTTCACTACAAACGGAGCAAAAAACATTCGTTTAATTGTAGTAAACCAATGTGGTAGCGATACACTTATTAAACCGGTTTTGGTAAATGGAATTGGGATAGATGAACACAAATCTACCAATTCAGCAATCACTGTATATCCCAACCCTGCAACAAATTTTGTTTCGTTTAATTTGCCAAACGAATTGTTTAATGCAGATGCCACAGTAACTATAATTGACTTATCGGGTAAACAAGTGATAACAGAACACATTCAAAAAACAAAAAATGGTGTGCACACACTAAATGTGAGCGAATTGCCCAATGGAATTTATTTTATAACCCTGAACTCTGCCAATAAAAACTATAATTCAAAATTAATTATTAATAAATAAACAATTATAAATATGAAAAAAACTCTACTTGCAATTTGTATCTCTGCTTCGGCAATCTTTTCTGCCAAAGCCCAACAAGGTTTAACCATTATCCTTGATACAAAAAAATTCATTAACCTAGACTGCAGTTTAGGAGGTGGACAATCTAATGCTTCTCCATTAACCAAAATTTACGCTCATACCGGTGTTTGCACAACTGGTCCAACATATTGTCAAACTCAAATTATTCCATTTAATTCATTGGTTTGGGAACATGTTGTGGGCAACTGGGGAGATGCACCTGCTGATGATGATATTGGAGCAATGACCTCAGAAGGTAATGGAGTTTGGAGACTAAGAATTAATAATTTTATAAAATATTATGGCGATTCTGGAATTGTAAACCTTGGAACTTCGGCTGGAGGTACAGTAACGTCTACACCTATGGCGAATGGACAAACTGCTTATACCATGGGTTTAGTATTTAGAAGTGCAGATGCAACACAATCAGGAAGAGATAATTTTTGTCAAGATATTTTTATCACCAATTTACAAACTGATAATCCAATAGTTATTCAAAGTGGTGACCCAGATTTGAACGAATGGCCAAATTCTCCGGTAACGTTTAGAAAAGTTTTAGACGGAGTAGAATTATCAGCCGGAAACGAGGAAGCATTTTATTACCACAAAAAAGTGTATCCAAATCCGTTTAACGACAACACAAGAATTGAATTTTTTGCCAAAGAAAATTCCGATGTGTTTAACGTAAATGTTTATGACGTTAATGGAAAACAAGTAATTAATTTGTTTAATGCCAGACCTTCGTTGGGCTTAAATACTATTGATTGGAATGGAACGGATGTTGCGGGCAACAAATTGCCACAAGGCATTTATTACTTTACCATTGCCAGTGCCAAAGGAACTGCAACAGATAAATTAATTATTACAGAATAACACAATATTGTATTGGTAATTAAAAAAATTGAAACGATGAGAAAATTAATTTTTATTTTATTTGCTAGCTTTTCAATTGCAAAAGCACAAGTAGTGACGGTATCTCCCGCCTACCCCAGCATTACCGATACAATTACTATTACTTTTAATGCATCGCAAGGCAACGGAGCTTTAAATAACTTTAACGGCGATGTGTACATTCATACCGGTATCATCAACAATTTTAGTGGTCGTTCCAGCGATTGGAGCTACATCAAAAGAATTTGGTCAGAAGTAGATTCTAGTCAATTAATGACAAGTATTGGAAACAACCAATACAAAATTACTTTTAGACCAACGCAATACTACGGTTTTGGAACAACAGAAAAAGTACGTTCATTGGGAATGATTTTTAGAAACTTAGCAGGTAATTTGGTGGGAAAAAATGCTGATAATACAGATATTTTTATTCCAATTTTTAAATCAGGATTTTCTGCTGCAATTGCATCGCCTGTAGAGCAAGTAAAATCTGCTGCCTTGGGCGAAACGTTTCAGTTTAAAGTAAAAACCAAACAAAACAGTTACATTAATTTATTCAGGAATAATCAATTAATTGCTCAAGTGCAGAGCGGTACAGAAGCTACTGCAACCATTAATTGTACTACTTCGGGTAAATTTTGGTTAAAATACACCGCAGAAAGTGGTGCAAATTTTACTACCGATTCTATCTATTATGTTGTTCGTCCTGCTTTTGTAGCTCAAGACCCACCACAAGGTATAAAGGAAGGAATAAACTACTTGCCGGGCGATACTTCCGTGGTGTTTATGCTAAAAGCACCTTGGAAAGATCATGCCTATGTTATTGGAGATTTTAACGATTGGCAAGTAGATTTAAACTATTTAATGAAACGAGCTAGTGATGGTGAGAGATATTGGTTACAAGTAAACGGACTTACTCCGCAAACAGAATACCGCATGCAGTATTACGTTGACGACCACATTAGAATTGGAGATCCGTACAGCGAAAAAGTATTGGAGCAAGGTTCCGACAATGCAATTAATCCCTTAATTTATCCTAACTTAATTCCATTTCCAACCGGAAAAACGGTGGAGAAAGTAACGGTTTTTCAAACAGCTGAGCCCGAATACAATTGGCAAGTTACCAACTTTCAAAAACCCGATAGCAGAGATTTAGTAATTTATGAATGTTTGGTGAGAGATTTTGTAAATCGCCACGATTACAAATCAATCATTGATTCTATAAAGTACTTTAAAAATTTACATATAAACGCAGTAGAATTTATGCCTGTTCAAGAATTTGAAGGCAACAACAGTTGGGGATATTCACCTACTTTTTTCACAGCCATTGATAAATATTATGGCCCCAGAGAAAAACTAAAAGAACTAATTGACACACTGCATAGAAATGGCATAGCAGTAATATTTGATGTGGTTTTTAATCATGCTTTTGGGCAAAGTCCTCATGCAAAATTATGGTTTGACGAAGGTTTCGCAAGACCTGCTACAGATAATCCTTACCTAAATCCTATCCCTAAACATCCTTTTAACGTAGGTTACGATTACAACCACGAAAGCGGCTATACTAAATTTTTTATGGATTCGGTAATAGATTATTTAGCCAAAGAATATAAAATAGACGGCTATAGATTTGATTTATCTAAAGGTTTTACTCAAGTAGATTCTGGCGACGATGTAGGTGCATGGGGCACTTACGACCAAAGCCGAGTAAATTTACTAGAGCGAATGAAAAACCAGGCTTGGGCAAGAAATCCGGGTTTGTATTTAATATTAGAACATTTGGGTTCTAGTGCCGAGGAGTCAACTTTAGCTGGCATGGGTTTTATGTTGTGGGGAAAAGGAACGTATGAGTTCTCCCAAGCTGCCATGGGCTTTGAAACTGGTTCTAATTTTAATTATGCCCTAAATTACCAAGCAAGAAATTTTGCATTCCACAATTTAGTGAGTTATGCAGTTAGTCACGACGAAGAAAGAATTATGTTTACAGTTAGAAATTTTGGAAATTCAAGTGGCTCATACAATACCAGAAGTTTATCAACAGCTTTGGAACGAAATGCTCAATTTGTACCATTTTTATTGTTAACACCCGGGCCCAAAATGTGGTGGATGTTTGACGAATTAGGCTACGATGTTTCTATTGATTTTGGAGGTAGAACAAGCCCAAAACCAATTCGCTGGTGGGAGTATATTAACCAAGTAGATAGGTTAAGATTGTATAAAACTTATGCAGCATTCTCTAAGTTAAAAACCACAAATCCATCCTACAGAACAAACAACTTTTTTATGTCGGCAGGAGGGAAAGAAAAGCAGTTGTACATAAACGACGCCAGTATGAAAACCGTTGTTATAGGTAACTTTGATGTTGTAACAAGAGATGTGTTTACGGGTTTCCCTAACACCGGAACGTGGTACGATTATATGACCGGGCAAAGCCTTCAAGTTAACGACGTAAACATGACCATCAACCTAGCACCAGGCAAGTATAAAGTTTATACCACTGCACAACAACCTGTGCCTGACATGACATTGGTAACAAATGGAATTCAGCAAATTTCGTTAGAAAATTTTGCATCAAGTGTTTATCCAAATCCGTTTGAATACGAAACAACAATAAGTTTTAACTTAGATTCGCCTTCCAGAACCACACTAAAAATTTACGATATCACAGGTAAAGTTGTTACAACACTTGCAGATGGAGTAGACATGTTTGGAGCTCAAAACATAGAGTGGGATGGAACTAATTTATTTGGGCAAAAAGTTTCTAACGGATTATACCTGTACGAAATAAACTCTGGCAATAGAATTTCTACTGGAAAAATTTCTGTGCAGAGATTTAATTAAATTCATTTATTGAGTGTTGTTTTCCTACAAAGAAAACAAGGTCTAAGAGATTTGTTTTGAAGGTATCAACGATCAAACAAGCGTAAATTGCGCTAGCTTTTTTTTAGCAGAGAAACACCTCTATTTATAAAGGGTTTTTCTATTAAATAATATACAAGAGAAGCTAAAGCTATGGCCAATAAAATACTTGAAGTATATAGAACCCAAATTGATTTTTGATCTAAATTTATATTCAGTAAAAAAACAATTGCTATCTCATGAGTCAAGTATAAGCTATACGATACGGTTCCTATGTGTATGAGCCATTTTGGGCTTTTGAAAGTAGCATTTTTATTTACTAGGAATGCAATAATTACTGCAAAACATACTGCAAATGGAAAGTAATCGTAGCTATAAATTGTTATTAAATTAAATAATAAAATAAACCCAAGCAGCGAAAATAAAAGATGATAACCACCTATTGAGGTAAACAATTTATTTTTTGTGTAGTGCAAAACACCCATCAAACAACCCAGAGCAATGCAATCGTATCGGTAGTAATTTAGAAGTTTTGCAATTAAGTTAGACGAAGGCAATTGAAACCAATAGATAGCAATGTATTTTGCAACTAAAAATATTATTATAAAAACTAAAAGTCCTTTAGTAAAATTTTTTAGTGTGGTAGAAATTAACCAGGGTATAATAAGATAAAATATTTCCTCTACACCTATAGACCATGTGGGTTCGGCAAAAGGCAAAACCATATTGTTTATTAAGGGCACTTGCGGCATAAAAAACAAAAAATACAAATAATTTAATTTATCAATTCTTACATCACCCAGGTAATTTGGAAGCGTAAAATGAAGAGAATTTATGCTTGGCAAAAAATAAAGTGCAAGTAGAATTACAAAAAAATACAATGGCCAAATTCTAAAAATTCTGCCAACATAGAATTTAGAAATACTCCAATTTTTATGTTCCATTCTTTTAAAAATACTCATGCTAATTAAATATCCACTAAGAACAAAAAAGCCGGTTACAGCAACTCTGCCTAAGTGGAACATAACAGGATTTAGATAATCGTTTGAACGTCCAAAATACAGGCGAATAAGAGAAATATGGCTTATTAAAACCAGTATAGCTAAAATTCCACGCAAAGCTTCAAGGTGTAAATTTTTTTCGTTGGAGTTTTCTATTTTTGTTATTGGAACAGTATTTTTCGAAGTCTTGCTATGTGATTTTTTTGCCATGATTTGGTTTTATTTGCAACCCTAAATTATGTAAAAACTAATTTATACACCTTTTAATTGTGCTAACATTTCAATTCATTTTTTTTGAAGTTTAAATACAATTTTTTGTTCAATTATTTTAAAACCTTTTTAAAGTTTATTACTACTTCTTCAATTTCTTCTTGCGTATTAAATTTTCCGATACTAAATCTAATACTCGAAAAAATTTCTTTCTCACTTTTTCCCATAGCTTTTAAAACATGCGATGGTTGTTTAAGTGCAGAGGTGCAAGCAGAGCCGGTGGACATAGCAATTAGAGGTAATTTTGGAATTAGTTCGTCTGCCTTTAAACCGTTAAAGCAAATGTTAGTTGTATTGCACAGTCTATTTTTAATGGAGCCATTTATTTTTATGCCAAACTCAAACTCAAAAGATTGTTCCAAAAAAGTTCTAAGCTTTGAAATTTTTACTGAATTTTGCCACCATTCTTTTTCTGCCATTTCTGCGGCAAACCCCATTCCCACAATTCCTGTAACATTTAGTGAGCCCGGTCGCAAATTGTTTTCTTGTCCACCTCCAAAATAAATGGGTTCCAAATTAATTCTTGGATTTTTTCTTCTTAAGAATAAAGCTCCAACACCTTTTGGACCATAAAATTTGTGTGCACTCAGTGCCATAATGTCTATTCCCAATTCATTAACATCAACTCTTATTTTTCCTATGGCTTGTGAGGCATCACTAAAAAAATATGCACCTGCACCGTGTGTAACTTCCGAAATTAAACTTAAATTTTGGAGAGTGCCTGTTTCATTGTTTGCTGCCATAATGCATACTGCAAGCGTGTTTTCATCCACTAAGTTTTTTAAAGAATCCAAATCAATTTCACCTTGCCCATCAACGCTTACCATTTCTATTTTTGCACCTAAAGTTTTAAGATAATTCAATACATCAAGCACAGCTTTGTGCTCTGTAGGAGAAGAAATTATTTTGTTTCTTACATTACCATTTTTTTTAAATAAACCTTGTAATGCAATGTTTATGGACTCAGTTGCTCCAGAGGTGAAAATTATTTCATCTTTTTCGCAGGAAATTAAATTGGCAATTTGCTGTCTTGCTATTTCCACTGCTTCTGCAGCTATCCAACCGGCTGAGTGCGTTTGGCTGGAGGCATTACCATAATGAGTTGAAAAAAAAGGCAACATTTTTTCTAATACAAAGGGGTCAAGTGCAGTGGTTGAATTATTATCTAGGTAAATCATTTTTGGTTTTGTTTTTTGTTTAGCATCTTTGAAAAAAAATATTGTGGAAATTACGTCAGTTCAAAATCCAAAAGTAAAATTAGTTTCTTTATTGCAATCGAGTTCTAAACTTCGCAAAGAAAATAATTCTTTTGTTGTGGAAGGAAAAAAGGAATTTAATTTGGCAGTTAAATCCGGTTATACTCCTTTGCAGATTTTTATTTGCACGCCATTGTATGGGAATTATATTGAAGCTAATTTAAGACAATTAAACTTGGAATTTGTTTCGGAATTAGTTTATCAAAAAATGGCCTTTAGAGGCACAACAGAAGGAATTATTGCAGTATTTGAAAAGAGGGAATTGTTGCTGCAAAACATTTTACTAAAAAAAAATCCAATTGTTTTGGTGCTCGAAGGTGTTGAAAAGCCAGGTAATTTGGGAGCAATTTTAAGAAGTGCCGACGCTGCAGGAGTTGATGCTGTAATAGTTTGCGACACTCAAACTGATTTTTTTAATCCAAATGTTATCAGAGCAAGTATTGGTTGTTTTTTTAGTGTTCAATCTGCAATTTGCACTAGTGATGAATGTTTCAAATGGCTAAATAGCAATAACATAAAATATTATTCAGCTTCATTAGATGCAACAAAATTTTATCACGAACAAAATTTAAGAGAATCTTGTGCATTTGTTATGGGAACCGAGGCCAATGGTTTGAGTAGTTTTTGGCAGCTGAACAAGGAGAATTTAATTAAAATTCCTATGTTAGGTAAAATAGATTCTTTAAACGTAAGTGTGAGTGCTGCAATACTCTGTTATGAAGCTCAAAGGCAGAGAAATTTTAGTTAATTCCAAGTTTTTTATTAATGGCATTTTTATACAAATCCATTAAATTTTTACAATAATTTTCTATGTCGTAGTTTTTAGAAAAGTTTATACAGTATTCAGAAATTTTAGAGTATTCTTCCGAATTGTTTATTAAGTATAAAATTTTATCAGCAAATTTTTCTGCATCCGGTGGGTCAATCATAAACCCTGTTTTGCCTTCAACATTTAAACCCACATTGCCTTTTCCATTTAGGCAAATAACCGGTAATCCGCTTGCCATGGCTTCTAAAATTACTAAGCCAAAAGGCTCGTATGAGGCCGGGTGCAAATAGATGTCAGCTTCTTTTAAATAGTCTTTAACGTTGGTAACCATACTTCTTAAAAAAACAGAATCTTCTAAATTATTTTCTTTTATTAATGAAGTTAAATTATTCCTTTCAAACCCTTCTCCCAAAATATTCAATTCAAAAGAAATATTTTTAGATTTTAAAATCTTTGCAACCTCAATTGAAAAAGCATGAT
>CAIMMJ010000195.1 GCA_903842515.1 uncultured Bacteroidota bacterium
AGTTTTTCGCTTTTTTGTCCCATCTCCAAAAGTTCTTGATTTGATTTTTGAATTATCTTTAGAAGACAGTTTTTTATTTCATTTTTATTTCCGGCTTCAAAAATATATCCATTTTTTTCATTTTCAACAAACGCCTCAATTGCGCCAACCTTATTGCTGCAAATAACAGGAAATCCTGAGGTTGCCATTTCATGCAGTGCAACACTCCACGCTTCTTTTCTGCTTGCCAAAATAAAAACACCGGTATCTTTTAAGTAAGGCAAAAAGTTTTCTGGCTGAACAAACCCAACATGTTTTATTTTTGGATGATGAACAGGTTCCATTTCACCTGTTCCTATGCACCACAATTCCCATTCATTTGGATTTTCATTCTGTAGCTCTATAAATGCTTGCCATAGTTCTTCTAATCCCTTTAGCTCAAGATATCTGCCAACATATAAAAATCTTTTTGGGAAGTTTCTTTTTTTATCCTCTCTGAAACTTTCTAAGTAATTTTTATACCTGGTGTAATCGCATGAATAAAAACCAGTAATTATTTTGCTCTCATTAAAACCTAATTTTTTAGCATATTTTTTTTGAATATTTCCCGGAACAAAGCAATGGGAGAATTTATTTTTTAAAATTAAGGAGGATAAGATAACTGCGATTTTTTGTTTAATGGTATTTTGCCACTTATTATCAAAGAGCAAAACCGTTGGAACTTTTCCATAAAAATGTTTAGCAATTTTCATGTAACCTTTATCAATCCATCCTGCCGTAAGTATAAGTTGAGGATTTATTTTTTTTGCAAGCTCAAGCAAACTTTCATCGTTAAACTTATTTCTTTCGTAAAATGTGATGTTAGAATTTAGATTTGCAAATTTAAATGGGGCTTCATCTTTAACTGGCCACCTTATGATATGAACTTTTGCTCCTGTTTGCTCAATAAATTCATTTACACAAGCTATTGTATATTCTGCCAACTCGGTATAACAAATAAGTAGGTTCATTCTTGACTTGAAATTTTTCAAAATTAATAAAAGAAAAACGTTTGTTTATGAATTGTTTTTGTTTTTAAACAAGATAGATTTTGCAAAGCTTGTACTATTTATACTTTAGTTCTTTGTTTTTAGAATGTATATTACTTTAATTTTTAAGCAAAATTCTAAGAAACTGCTTTTGTTAATGCATTGTAACACATTTAATCTCTTGAAAAACAAAGGGGTAAAAAACTTTATAGAAAATTAGCAAAAACATTTGCAGTTCTAAAAAGTGTGTGTATTTTTGCAGTCCAAAATTTACGGAATAAGTAACATTATTATTCATGTTTTTGATTCCGTAGCTCAGCTGGTAGAGCACATCACTTTTAATGATGGGGTCCTGGGTTCGAATCCCAGCGGGATCACAAAAAAAGCGATACAGAAATGTATCGCTTTTTTTTATGAATTTTTTCCATCAATTCCTCAACACTTTTCCTCCACTTAAAATGCTCTGCATTCTTTCTAAGGTTTTCTTCTCTCCGCACAAACTTAAAAATGCCTCTCTTTCTAAATCTAACAAATACTGTTCGCTAACCAAAGCAGGCGAGGAGAGGTTTCCGCCACACAAAACATATCCAAGTTTTTCGGATATTTTTTTATCGTGTTCGCTAATATATTTTCCACTGTACATGCTATCTGCACCCAAATAAATTAATCCTAATCCTTGTTTTCCCAATACCTTTATGTCTTTGCGTGGAATTGGTTTTTCATAGCCCTCATTAGCTAAAAGCAAACAACTTTCTTTGGCGTCTTTTAATAGCCTGCTTTTGTTCATTGTTATACTATCTTTCCCCTCTTTAAGGTATCCCAATTCAAACGCTTCGTGGGCTGACGTAGATACTTTTGCCATTCCTATGGTTAAAAATTTATTTCGCAAAGTTGCTAGTTCTACATCGCCTTCAAAAAATTGATCCGAAGCCCTAAGTGCAAATTCCTTTGTTCCGCCACCACCAGGAATTAATCCGGCGCCAAATTCCACTAATCCCATATACAATTCTGCATGGGCCTGAACTTTATCTGCATGCATACTCATTTCGCAACTTCCACCAAGAGCCAAATTATGAGGTGCTACAACAACAGGTATGGAAGAATACCTTACTCTCATCATTGCATTTTGAAATGCTTTAATGGCAAAATTTAGTTCGTCCCACTCTTGTTCAATAGCCAGCATAAAAATAATTCCCAAGTTGGCTCCTGCCGAAAAATTTGGAGCTTCATTAGAAATTACCAATCCCTTAAACTCTTTCTCTGCAAGTTCAATAGAAGAATTCATAGCTCCTATAATTTCACTTCCAATGGTATTCATTTTGGTGTGAAATTCTAAATTTAATATGCCGTCTCCAATGTCTGTTAACGTTGCACCTTTATTTTTCCAAACTGTTTTATTTTCTCTTATTGTATCTAGCAAAATAAAATTTTCGGTGCCTTCAATATCTTTATATGTTTTGCTTTGTGCTTCGTAATATTTTTTTCTGCCATCTTTCACCAAATAAAAACTGTTGTTGCCAGCAGCCACCATTTCATAAATCCATGCCGCTGGTTTGTATCCCATTGTTTCCATAGCAGAAATACTATCTTTTAATCCCAATGCATCCCAATATTCAAAAGGTCCAATGTCCCAACCAAATCCGGCACACATGGCTGAATCTATTTTATACAATGCTTCTGTAATTTCTGGAATTCTATGGCTAACATAGGCAAACAATCCAAACATAGAATGTCTGTAAAATTCTCCTGCAACATCTTTTCCTGAAACTAAAACTTTAATTCTTTGCTTTAAATCTTCTACTTGTTTTGCGGCTTCAAGAGTTGCAAATTTTACTTTGCCTGGTGAAACATATTCTAAGGTTTTTAAATCTAGGGGTTGAATCTCAGATTTGCCATTTTCTAGTTTAACTTTTTTATAAAATCCCTGTCCGCTTTTACTACCGTACCAATTATTTTCTACCATTTTTTGAATATAGTTGGGCAAAGAAAATAATGCATTTGATTCATCGCTTGGGCAATTGTCTTTTAATCCTTTGGCAACATGAACTAAGGTATCAAGACCAACAACGTCGCAGGTTCTGAAGGTTGCAGATTTTGGTCTTCCCAGTGCCGGACCTGTTAATTTATCAACTTGCTCAACGGTTAATCCAAGTTTTTCTACCAAATGAAATAAACTCATTATGCCAAATACACCAATTCTATTGGCGATAAATGCAGGGGTATCTTTGCAAAGAACGGTTGTTTTTCCTAAATGTAAATCTCCATATTCTAAAACAAAATCCAATACTTCTTTTTTTGTTTTTGTTCCCGGAATAATCTCTAAAAGTTTTAAATACCGCGGTGGATTAAAAAAGTGAGTTCCACAGAAATGTTCTAAAAAATTTTCACTTCTTCCTTTTTCCATCAGGTGAATGGGAATACCACTTGTGTTGCTACTAACAATACTATTTGCTTTTCTATATTTTTCTACTTTTTCAAAAACCTCTAGTTTTATATCTAATCGTTCTATTACCACTTCAATTATCCAATCGGCTTCGGATATTTTTTGAAAATCATCAGAAAAATTTCCTATTGAAATATTTTTAGCAAACTTTTTTAAATACAATGGCGATGGATTGCTTGCAACAGCTGCCGATAAAGCACTTTCTACAATTCTGTTTTTTACTTTTGGATGTTCTAATGTTAAACCTTTTTTCTCTTCGTCAGGAAGTAATTTGTTTGGTGCAATATCAAGTAAAATTACCTGAACGCCAATATTTGCATAGTGACAGGCAATTCGAGAACCCATAACTCCCGAACCTAAAATTGCAATCTTATTTATTTTTCTATTCATAGGGTGTTTATTAAAAATTAAAAACTGACTTTTACACTTAACAAATATACATCTTGAGCTTATAAATACGCTATTTGAAAAAAATAAATTTTCAAAGTTTGACATGTTCATTTCAAATCTTACCTTTAAAAATTATTTGAAATTGATTATGAATTGTATTATTGTAGATGATGATGATTTATCCAGATTTGCTATAAATCATTTTGTAGAAAAAACTCCGGGCTTAAACCTAATTGGCAGCTATTCCAATGCTGCTGAAGCACTAGTTGCAATAAGAGAAAACGATGTTCATTTGATTTTTTTAGATGTAGAAATGCCTGAAATGAGTGGACTACAATTTTTGGCCACCTTTGAAAATCTTCCGCAAGTAGTAATGGTAACGGTTAATAAGGAATATGGTGCAGATGCTTTTGACTATAATGTTACCGACTTTTTACTAAAGCCAGTTGAATACGCCAGGTTTTTAAAATCTGTTGACAAAGCACGGGCAATTGAAGATGCTTTTCATGTTGGACCCTCTGGTTCAAATGATATATTCATTAAAAAAGACAGCCGCTTAATACGTTTGCCTCTTCCCGAAATATTATTTGTTGAAGCGCTTGCAGATTATGTAAACATATACACTAACAGTAACAGATTTACAGTATTATCTACCATGAAGTCAATAGAAAATAAATTGCCAACAAAAGATTTTTGCAGAGTGCACAGGTCTTTTTTAGTTAGAGTAGATAAGATCAAAGAAATTGAAGACAATGCAATAACTATTGAAGATAAAACAATTCCGGTTAGCCGTTCATACAAAGAACATTTGCTAAAGAAAATTAATTTGTTCTAAATGTAGTGTAGTAAGGAAATGAGATTAAAATTAAATCAGTGAAAAAATCACTATTTTTAATTTTTGTTTTTACAAAGCTCTATATTTGTACTGTCTAAAAACAAACCTGTAGTTTATTTTTTCTCTGGTCAAGGTTCTGATTATCGGCTTTTTGATTCTATAAAAATTGACTCAGGTTTTGTAAAAAAATTTATTCACTATCCTACACCAACTAGGCGTTCAAACTTAAAGGAATATTCAATTTCACTGCTAAATCAAATTGATACAACATCGGAATTTTATTTAATTGGCGTTTCGTTTGGAGGAATGATTTGTTGTGAGTTATCAGAAGTAATTAAACCAAAAAAAATAATAATTATTTCAAGTGCAAAAAACAGAAATGAATTGCCCAGCAGGTATAAATTCATGAAGATGTTTCCAGTTTATAAATTATTTTTTCCACAGCTTCTAAAAATGGGATCAAGAGTTGTGCAACCAATTGTAGAACCCGATAGAAATAAAAATAAAAAAACTTTTGTAGCAATGCTTAAAGATAAAAATAAATTTTTTTTAAAACGATCTATCGGTATGATAATTTCCTGGGATAGGGAGGTTAACAATAGAAAGATATATCATATTCATGGTGATAATGACCACACCTTACCAATTAAAAAAGTAAAAACAGATTTTTCTGTGGTAAATGGCTCTCACATGATGACATTAACTAGTGCCAATGAGGTTTCATCCATAATAAATAAACTGTTACTTAGCAATTGAACAAAACATTTTACTGAATTTTTTCAGTTTTTGTGCCCCAAAATTCACCTTAATTTATACTTTTTAACTATTTTTTATCTGGAAACTTTGCAATCATAAAAAGTTTCCATAGTTTTGCGCCCGAATTTTAACAAATTAGTTTTTGGACCCAATTAGCTTTAGAATTATTGAAAGTGCAGAGGAAATGTTCTTCCGTTATGGAATAAAATCTATAACCATGGACGACATTGCCAAGCAATTGGGCATGAGTAAAAAAACTATTTACCAGCATTTTTCAGACAAAGACAAACTAGTTGAATCGCTAATTAGTGAGCACATTAAAAGAAACACAAATCAGATGTGCCATTTTCAATCTTCTGCAAAAAACGCCATAGAAGAAGTGCTTCATACCATGAAACATTTAGGTGAAATGTTTTCTAAAATTAATCCAACCATGTTTTACGATTTATTTAAGTACCATCATGAATCTTGGAAAATTTACAAAAATTTTAAGGATAAAAATTTAGCAAGCATAGTAGAGGCAAATTTGGCAAGAGGTATTCAAGAAAAACTTTATCGTTCAGACATTCATTTAAAAGCATTAGCAAAATTGAGGATAGAGGAAGTTGAAATGGGTTTTAATCAGGATATTTTTCCTTCGGATCAGTTTTCATTGGTTGAAGTGCAAATAGAAATGTTAAAACATTTTTTACTGGGAATATCAAGTATTAAAGGTCATAAACTAGTTAATACTTACATGAATATATTGGAAAATGAAAACTAAAAAACAACTATTTAAAACAATAAAAATGAACAACAACTCTCGCATAATTAACATCAAATACGTTTGGTTACTGATGTTATTTTTTGTTTGCACAAATTTTAGTTCTATAGCTCAAAATGCATTTTCATTAAAAGAAGCACAAGACTATGCAATTAAAAATAACCCAAACAATCAAATGGCAAAATTAGATGTTGATTTTGCAACAGCTCAAAAAAACGAAGTAAGAGCAATTGGGTTACCACAAATAAATGGAAGTATAGATTTAAAAGATTATATAAATATTCCGCAATCGGTATTGCCAAACTTTATTGCACCAGCAATTGTAGGAACATTAAAAGAATTGGGACAATTACCAGCCAGCGTGCCAGTTCCAGACCCTGCTGATTTGCCTCCAATTCAAGCAGCATTTGGAACAAAATATAATTTAAGTGCAAATGCCTCGTTAAGTCAACTGATTTTTAGTAGCGATTATTTAGTGGGATTACAAGCCTCAAAAACTTTTATTGATTTATCCAGAAAAAGCTTAGAACGAAGCGACATAGAAACCAAAGCTGCTGTAGCCAAAGCATATTACGGTGTGCTTGTAAACCGCGAAAGAATAAAAATTATAGACGCCAATATTACAAGAGTAAAAAAATTAAAAGATGATATAGAGGCACTAACGGAAAACGGATTTGCGGAGTTAATAGACAAAGACAGAGTAGAAGTTACGTTTAATAATTTAGAAACTGAAAAAGAAAAATTTGTGCGAATTATTCAATTGACAGAAGCACTATTAAAGTTTCAAATGTTTTTCCCAATTGATCAGCAAATAACCTTAAAAGATTCTTTAGACATTAAACAATTGCCAGCGTTTGACGAAACAGATAAAAGCAAATTAAATGTTTCCAACAGAGTAGAATATTCTATTCTTGAAAAATCCTTAAAGCTCAACGAACTTTCACTAAAAAGATACAAAGGTGGATACTTGCCAAGCCTTGTTGGTTATGCTTCTGCGGGTTACTCTTACTTAACACCAACTCTATCTTTTTATGGCGATCAATGGATTCCAATAGCACTTGTTGGAGCAACATTAAACATTCCAATTTTTGACGGATTCAGCAAACATTATAAAATTCAGCAGGGCTCAATAAATGTTCAAAAATCTAAAATGCAAATCAAACAATTTGAACAAGCCGCATTATTAGAATTTAGCTCTGCCCAAATCACTTATTCTAACTCACTTTCTTCTTTAAAAAACCAACAACGAAATGTAGTTCTTGCAGAAAATGTTTACAACACAACCAAAATAAAATATGAACAAGGAATTGGAAGTAATACCGATGTAATTAATGCCGATGCTTCACTTAAAGAATCTCAAACAAATCTTTTTGCAGCACTTTACGATTACTACATTGCAAAAGTAGATATGGATAAAGCCCTTGGCAACATTAAGTAATTACAATCTAATATTCTAAAATAATAATAAAATTAAAAATGCAATTAAAAAAAATACACATGAAAAAAGTATTGTCATTACTAATAATAGTTTCACTTTTTGCAATGTCTTGTGGCGGTAAAAAAGTTGATAAAAATGCTGAACTAGCTGAGTTGAAAAAACAACAAAGCGAAATTTCTCAAAAAATAAAAGATATCGAAAAAGAGCTAGGGTCCCAAAACAAAGTCTCCAAACAAATTTTGGTAAGTGTAGATACTATTGTTGAGAAAACATTTATTCACTACCTAAGCATTCAAGGAAGTGTAGATGCTACAGAAAATGTTATTGCAAATGCAAAGATGCCAGGAACAGTTACAAAAATATTGGTAAAAGAAGGAGCAGTTGTAAAAACCGGACAAGTAATTGCTAGCACCGATGCTTCGGCAATGCTAAGTGGGTTAGAAGAAGCAAAAACAGGATTGGCTTTTGCAACAAATATTTATGAAAAACAAAAGAAATTGTGGGACCAAAAAATTGGTACAGAGTTTCAATACTTACAGGCAAAAAATTCTAAAGAGCAAGCAGAAAAAAGAATAGCAACATTAAATGAACAAATTGAAATGTCGCAAATTGTATCGCCAATTAATGGTGTTGTTGACGAGGTAATGCTAAAAATTGGCCAGCCTGCCAGCCCAGGAATGCCAGGTAATGGAATTAGAATCGTTAACCTTGGTTCTTTAAAAGTAAAGGCAGACGTTGCCGAAACGTATTCCAAATATATCAAAGCAGGAAACGAAGTAATAGTAGAACTTCCAGATGCTGAAAAAACATTAAAAACAACTATTTCTTACGTAAGCAAATCCATAAATAATCTTACCAGAACATTTAATGTAGAAGTGTTGCTGCCCTCTTCTGCCGATTACCAAGCAAACATGATGGCCATATTAAAAATTGCTGATTACAAAGCAGCAAACACATTGTCTGTTCCTGTAAACTTAGTTCAAAACTCAGACGAAGGTGAATATATTTTTATCGCTTCAAAAGAAGGAAATAAAACAATTGCCAAAAAGAAGAAGATAAAAACAGGAAAATTAAGTGGAAATGATATTGAAGTTTTATCAGGAATTCAAAACAATGATTTAGTAATTTCTGTTGGATTTCAAGGCCTGAACGATGGTGATGAAATTCTAGTTAAGTAATCCGTTTTATTTTTAAATTAAAAAAACATAAATGAAAGATTTCGAAAAAGAGTTTAAACCCTCTACGTGGTCCATAAATAACAAAACCAGCATTTTTGTAATGACGGTTATTATTTCGCTTGCCGGAATTTACTCCTACCTAACACTCCCAAAAACAAAGTTTCCTGATATTGTAATCCCTACAATTTATGTAACTACAATCAATGCCGGAACATCGCCAAAAGACATTGAAACTCTAATCACAAAGCCTTTGGAAAAACAAATCAAAGGAGTTTCAGGTGTTAAAAAAATGACATCCAATTCTATTCAAGATTTCTCTAATGTTATTGTAGAATTTGATACTGATGTTGATGTTGCTCTTGCAAAACAATTGGTGAAAGACGCAGTAGATAAAGCCAGAACTGATTTGCCTCAAACACTAACCAGAGAGCCAAACGTAATGGAGGTAAATTTCTCTGATATGCCTGTGCTTTTTGTAAACATTTCGGGCGATTATGATTTAAATAAACTTAAAGGTTTTGCCGAAGAAATTAAAGATGCTTGCGAATCGCTCAAAGAAATTACTCGTGTGGACATTGTGGGAGCATTGGACAGAGAAATTCAAATCAATGTTGATAAAAATAAAATGGAAGCCGCCAGTATTACGATGGGGGATATTCAAAGAGCAATTGCGTATGAAAATTCTACCATAAGTGGTGGTTTAATAAAAATGGACAATGTAAGAAGAGCCATTTCTATTAAAGGTGAATTCAAAGACATTCGGTTAATTCAAAATTTAATTATTCGTTCACAATCTGGTGCTACAATTTACCTCAAAGATATAGCAGAGATAAAAGATGGGTTCAAAGAAAAAGAGAGTTATGCAAGATTAGACCACAAAAATGTAATCACACTTAATATAATTAAAAGATCGGGCGAAAACTTAATTGAAACTTCCGATAAAGTAAGAAAAATTGCCGAGGACTTTAAGCAAAATAAATTTCCAAAAAATGTAAATGTGGTGCTTACTGGCGACCAATCTACTCAAACTAGAACCACTCTAAAAGATTTGATAAATACAATAATTATCGGCTTTGTTTTGGTACTTATTATCCTCATGTTTTTTATGGGTGTTACAAATGCCTTCTTTGTGGCAATGTCAGTACCATTAAGTTGTTTTGTTGCATTTTTAGTTTTTCCTACCATTGGTTTTGAGCTAAACATGATTGTTTTGTTTGCATTTTTGCTTGCTCTTGGAATTGTTGTAGACGATGCAATTGTGGTTATCGAAAACACTCACAGGTTATTTCAAAATGGAAAAGTAGACATTAAAACTGCTGCAAAATATGCCGCTGGCGAGGTGTTCATGCCAGTGCTTTCAGGAACTCTTACAACACTTGCACCGTTTATTCCGCTTGCCTTTTGGAAAGGTATTATTGGAAAATTCATGTTCTATTTGCCCATCACATTAATTGTTACTCTTCTTGCATCTTTGTTGGTGGCATACATTATAAACCCAGTTTTTGCTGTTCAGTTTATGAAACCACACGAGGATGGTAATTTGCCAGAAGTGAAAGCAAAAAAGAACAGAAGATTTAAAAACACATCCATAGTTTTAGGATTATTTGCTCTACTGATGTACGTTACAGGAAATGTAGGAACAGCAAATTTTATTGTTCTAATGTTCATCCTTACAGTGCTAAATAAATATTTCTTAGAGAAAGCAATATTTAATTGGCAAGAAAAAATTTGGCCTGCATTTCAAGATTCGTATGCAAGGTTACTAACTAAATTGTTGAAAGGAAAG
>CAIMMJ010000196.1 GCA_903842515.1 uncultured Bacteroidota bacterium
AGAACTGAGGACGGTATTTGTTGTGGAATGGAGTGTGACGTCCACCTTCTTCTTTTTTAAGAACGTAAATCTCTGCTTTGAAAGATTTGTGCGGTGTAATTGAACCTGGCTTAGCTATAACCATACCACGACGGATATTAGTTTTGTCTATACCACGTAATAAAAGACCAACATTGTCACCAGCTTCACCACGATCAAGAAGTTTTCTGAACATCTCAACACCAGTTACAACTGATTTTAACTTTTCGTCTTGCATACCCATGATTTCAACTTCATCTCCAGAGTTGATAACACCAGTTTCAATTCTACCTGTAGCAACAGTTCCACGACCAGTGATTGAGAAAACGTCCTCAACAGGCATTAGGAATGGTTTGTCAACTTCACGAGGAGGGATAGGAATGAAATTATCAACCGCATCCATTAACTCAAGAATTTTAGGCATCCAAGTTGCATCTTTGTTCAATCCACCAAGAGCAGATCCACGGATGATTGGTGTGTTATCGCCATCAAACTGATAGAAAGTTAACAACTCACGAATTTCCATTTCAACCAAGTCAAGTAACTCAGCATCGTCAACCATGTCTACTTTGTTCATGAAAACAACAATTTTAGGTACGCCAACCTGACGAGCTAAAAGGATGTGTTCACGAGTTTGAGGCATTGGTCCATCAGTTGCTGCTACAACAAGTATAGCACCATCCATTTGGGCAGCACCAGTAACCATGTTTTTTACGTAGTCAGCGTGACCTGGACAGTCAACGTGAGCGTAGTGACGATTTTTTGTTGCATACTCTACGTGAGAAGTATTAATGGTAATACCACGTTCTTTTTCTTCCGGAGCATTATCAATAGAAGCAAAATCTCTTACTTCTGCAAAACCCATGTCTGCTAAAACTGATGTAATAGCTGCGGTAAGGGTAGTTTTACCGTGGTCAACGTGACCAATAGTTCCAATGTTTACATGTGGTTTGGAACGGTCGAATTTTTCTTTTGCCATGTTAAAAAACGATTTATTGTTATATTTATGTTTCTAGTTTTCGTTTCCTACCCTAAAATATTGCTAATGAAAGCAAATGAAAATTTTTAGTTATTAAAATAACCGGGTGTTTTCATACCCTTTTTTTGTGTTTAAGCTTTTTCAATTCCAACTTCCAAAAAACACTCGCCGAAATATCAATTTCCTAAAGGCTGTTGAGATAGAGCCGTTGAGGAGAATCGAACTCTCGACCTCTTCCTTACCAAGGAAGTGCTCTACCACTGAGCTACAACGGCTTAATTTTGAGCGGAAGACCGGGCTCGAACCGGCCACCCTCAGCTTGGAAGGCTGATGCTCTACCAAATGAGCTACTTCCGCTAGTGATCAAAATTATCCTAGAAATAAAACCTAAATTTTACTTCATTTCCTTTTTCTTTTAAAGAACTAAAACCTCTTTTACTGAAGGTTACCCTCTCTTTCTGTGGGGAGAGAAGGATTCGAACCTTCGAAGCTTTCGCAACGGATTTACAGTCCGTCCCATTTGGCCACTCTGGTATCTCCCCTTCTATTTTCACTTAATATAGAGCCGATGGAGGGATTCGAACCCCCGACCAGCTGATTACAAATCAGCTGCTCTGGCCAACTGAGCTACATCGGCAATGTGTCAAAAAACGATTCCATTTTTTAAAATGGACTGCAAATGTAAGAATGATTTTTGGATTGCAAAATTTTTTTTTAAATATTAGAGTAAATATGGTTATGAATGAAAATAATTTCTGAAAATCATACATTTAAAATTAAAATCATACCTTATGTAAAGTAAAAAAGCGGGCTAAAATAACCCGCTTTCGAAAAGTTTGTATTAGAATTTTAAATTTTTACTTTTTCTTTCGTTTTTAGCAATTGTTTTTTTAAGGCATCAATTGTTGTGTCAATTGATTCTTCGAAGGACTTACATTGTTTTTTTGCAAACATATCGCTTCCGGATATGTGAATTTTTATTTCGGCAATTTTGTTATCGGGCACAGAGGCTTTGTCGAGTTTTAGAATTACGTCGCTCTGGATAATGCCGTCGTGAAAGTGGTTTAATTTTTCTATTCTTTCGTGAATAAAATCGATTAGCTTTTTGTCTGCATCGAAATGAACTGACTGAATTTTGATGTCCATAGAATCTTTGTTTTAGAGTGAATTATATGTGAATAGTGTTTAGATCATTTGTAAAGCATTAAAAAGTAATCCACCAAGAGGAATTTAATATTAACATATTGTTAATTATTTTCAAACTCAAATTTAACAACAAAAAGAAATTAAAGCAACTTAATTGTTCGTTAAATTTTATTGTAGATGGAATAAAGATTCTTAATGTCCTTATTTTAAGCAAATTAATTTTTTAGATTATAAATCATTGGTTGCATTTGCTTAAAAAAAATATTTCAACCAGAGTAAAGAACTTGTTTTAAATATTTTTTAGATTTTATTTTAAGAAATTTTAATTTTTACTTATGTTTGTAAAAATTGAAACACATATTTCTATTACATGAATTCTAGAATAGCAGTTTTTTGTTTATTGTTTTTATTTTTTTCAGTCGTTTCAATTGCACAACCTGTTATTAAGTTAACCATTGATGGCATAGTAAAAGATGAGGAAAATGGCTATCCCTTAGAAAACTCAGTTGTTGAAATTATGCATAACGGAAAAGTATCAAAAACCATGATAACAACTGTTACTGGTAAATTTATATTTGATGTTGAACCTGAAGTAGAATATGTTTTAAGATGTTCCAAAGAAAGATATGTTTCAAAAATGGTTACAATTTCAACTAAAGGTATAAGTGAGAAAATTGTTACGAATGAAACATATAAATTTCCAATGGCAGTTAGGCTATTTAAAGAAATGCCAGAGTTGGATGTATCAGTTTTAAATTCGCCAATAGGTGCAATATTTTTTGATAAAAACGCTAATGATTTTGATTATACGGTAGATAAAGTTTTGAAAAAGCGTCTTGAAAAGCTTCAAGAAGAAGTTGAAAACAACATAAAGATGAAAGCTGATGCTCAAAAACAAAAGCAATTGCAGCAAGAAAAAGAGGCCAAACTTAATGCAGAAATTGAAGCAAAAAACGCCAAAGAAAAACTAAAAGCAGAAACTAGAAGTGCTGAATTAGCAAAAAAATTAGAGTCTAAGTTAAAAGAAGAAGAGGTGGAAATGGAGAAAAACAAAAAAGAGCAAGCACTTTTAGATGAAAAATTACAGAAAGAGTTGAGAAAAAAGGAAGCAGAAAATCAAAAGAAACTAAAAAAATCAGCAGAAGATAAGGAATTAGAAGAACAGAAAAAGGCAGCGTTAGAAAGTGCAAAAGAGAAAATTGCAAAAAAGCCAAAGAAAGAAAATGACTCTGTACCTATTGCTTCAACTAATTTTTACATTCCAACAAAAGATATTGGCCCAGTGATAGAGAACGTTAGCCAAACAGTAGAAGAAGGAATAAATTATACAATTTTACATACATTCTGTCTTTACAACGGCGATCCGGTAGAATTTAAAAAGATTTCATTTACTTGGGGAGGAGTTTATTATAAAAAGAATAACGGAGATTTATCTGACTTGACCTATTATTTAGAAATGAAAAGCGTGAATCCTGAATCGGCAGAGCCGCCAAGATGATGCTAATTTTTTTAGTTTAAATTCATATTTCAAAATTTGAAGTCAATTTTTACAATAATGAAACTCTTTTTACGAAAGAATCAAGATAAATAAAAAGAATCTAACACTACCAAAGCAAAAATTCAATAATTTCGGTAAAAAAGAAATTCTAAAATTAAGCTTTTAGGCCACCTTGCACTTTATCTCCTAACAATTTACTTGAAAGTTTTTATCCTTACCGCTCGGCAGCAAACCACCTGTTCTCTGCTCATTGTTGAGTTTGTTTTAACAATCTGGTTATAATTCTATTTTGAGTGTAAAATTTGTGCAGATTTTTTTGCTAAATCTCGATAAATAGTTGAGCCTCAAAAAGTCGTTTTGTAATTTTTTCAATTGGGCTTTGCCCAAACCCATTCACTTCTTTGTCTTGAAACAAAGAAGTAAACAAGAAAATTCAAGGCTCCATTTTATCTTTTCCTCCTGACGTCGGAATTA
>CAIMMJ010000197.1 GCA_903842515.1 uncultured Bacteroidota bacterium
CATATGCATATCCTCGTTAAATAGATTATTCTTAGCGTTTTCGCACATCAGCAATATACTTGTAATTTTATATCCAAGAATATCGTGGTATTGTTCAGAAATTTCGCGCTGAACCTTAACTCGTTCCTCTACCTTAGCTTTTTGTATTTCTAATGATTTAAGTTCCAGTTCATTTTTTGCAATAATTAATTCCTTCTTGCGGCTTAAATTTTGAATAGCAATTAATATAATTACAAACAGAGAGGCTACTGTAATTAATAAAATCAGTAAATTTTTTTGATAGGTATTTTGTTTTTGAAGTTCATTTTCATAGCGCAATGCATCTAATTCCTTGGACTTTTTCTCGGTCTCGTACTGAACTTTTAGCTGTGCAATCTGAAGGGTAGATTTTTCATTTTTTATGCTGTCGAGTAAACCCAATTCAATTTTAGAATTTTCGAATGCCGACTTAAAATTTCCTTCAGAACTGTCGAGTTTTGATTGTAGATTGTAAATCTCAATTTTTAAGAGTTTTCCGCCAATTTTGTTGGAAAGATTTAGTGCCTTTTGAAGATATTCTCTTGATACGAAGTATTTTTTCAGCATCATATTCAATCTTCCCAGATTTACACATATTTCAGATATCGCCTTTTGATCATTAATTTGTAAAGCAATATTCAATGCTTCGTTGTATTCAACAAGCGCTGCTCTGTATTTTCCTGTTGCCTGCTTTATATCACCAATATTCCTTTTTACATTACAAATGCCTCGTTTATCTCCTGTTTTTTCTTTAATTTCGAGCGACTTTTTGTAAAAATCCATTGCTTCGGTATACCTACCTTGCTTGTTGGCTAAATAGCCAAGGTTGTTGTAAGCATAAGACAAACTAAATGAATCTTTTAATTCCTCTGAAAGCTTCATTGTATTTAGGTAATTTTTTTTTGCCTCTGCATAATTACCTTGCTCCAGATTTAAGTTGCCCATATTGTTGTATGCATAGGAAATGCCTTGCTTGTAATTTATTTCTTCGGCTATTTTTAGAGATTTGTAAAAATCATCTAAAGCTTTAGGGTAATTATTTTCTACAATATTTAGTACTCCGGAATTTCTGTAAAGTAAAACTAATCCTTTTTTGTACTTAATTTTTTTCGCTAAAGTAAATCCTTTATTTAAACTTTCTTTTGCACTTTGATTATCACCCAATGCCTCATATAAACCAACTTCATTGATGTAGGAGTCAATGAGCCCTTTTTTATAGCTTAATTTAGTAGCAATTTTATTGGCTTGTAAGGTAATATCTAGACCCTTTTTAAATTCTCCTTTTTTCTTTAAACTCAATGCTAATTCATTAAGTCTATTTACCTCAATAGTATCTTTTTTTTCTAAATTTATTAAAGAAATTCTTTTGTCCTTATCATTGAAAATACCTGAGAATCTGGCTTGCGTAAAACAAGGCATAAAAAAAATACATAAAAGAAACAGTTTAATTCTTAAAAACATTATTCTATACAACACACTAATTGCAAGGGCAAAATTAAGAATAAGTACAAACAAAAAACGATAAATTCTTCTTTCCTGTTTTTTGCAAAACCAATAAATTTTATTAAAGTTAGGCACATCCTTTTTTTTTGTTTAAAAGATTTCTTTTAGAATTACAACTACCTTATATTCTGCTAAAGAAATGAGGAGATGTGCAAAACTTTGCTAAGAAAAAATATTAGTAAACAATGAATGGAAAAAAATATCATCTTGGATGTATTATCCAAAATTA
>CAIMMJ010000198.1 GCA_903842515.1 uncultured Bacteroidota bacterium
CACAAGTTGAAGAAAGTCTTTGGAAAGCATACGAAGAAATCATTAACGACGTTAAGGCATAATATGAGTAGTTCAAAGCTATTAAAAGAATTCATTGAACAAATGGATGCCATTGAAGCAGGGCAACCTATCCAGGAAGACACTGTAGACCTAGCACAGATCAGCGATATGTTAGATGAGCTTGATGAAACATTGCGACATGCTGTTGGTATTGCTAACAACCTAGCACGTTATGGTCGTGAAGTACCAGGACCATTTGCAGGTCAGATCCGTAGTTACTTAGAGCCACATTTAGAAAGTTGGTTAAGCGATCGTCGCCATAAACAGCACCTACAAGCCCAGCCATCGACGTAACGGCTCCAACAGATGTTGGGTTGACAATAGGATTAACTCTTTTTTTCTTTCCGTTAGGATCGTCAATTAGTTTTGCCATGGTTGAGTGTGTTATTTATTCAACGGTTATACTCTTTTTTAGAGATTTTTGTCGTTTTATAATTTTTCGGTGGCCCCATTGTGGTATCTCCATTACTGCTTACGAAACCTCTACGGATTGTAGACATTGTTTTTGGTTTTGGCAGAGATTTTATGGATTCCATTAGATCAGGAGCATAACCCTTCGGTATTTTTCTAAATGAAGAATCAGAAGGCAGTGGCATTGTTTCCGTTTTCAACATCAATCTTGGCATAGAAGTCTTTGTAGTATCAGACTTTGGCTGTGGCTTTGATGCTGCTTTAGGCTTTGATGTTGATTTAGGCTTAGGCTTTGACGTTGCCTTTGGCGTTGGAACTATAGACTTTTTAGTGCTTGGCGTTAAAGTCTTTAGTGTATTGAACGTCTTTGCATCAGTAACTTTTACATTGTTAGTTTTTGATGCTGGTGGTTGTTTCTTTGGGTTTTTCATGATTGAGTGTATTTCAAGTTTAACAGTTCCATCGTTTTCTTGCGGCAACCCCGCGTTCTCCCTTCCAGCTTTGAGATCTAGCGCAGAAAGATTTTCTACGACCTTCATCTTCTTTAGTCTTAGGGTTTGGGGCAGGAGCTTTTAGATTCGAGTTATTGGCTTTATTATAGGCTTTTCTCCCAGCCTCGCTCATTCCAGCACCTTCTTTTACAGAAAGATAGTTTCTTCCTTTACCTTTTGTGGTTTTCTTAATTTGGCCCATAGAAATCAAAATTAGTATTATTTCTTCTATCTCCAATTAGTTTTCTCCTAAGTGTTTCGGCTCCGCATCCAATTTCTTTTGCAGCTAAAGAGATGCTTTCAAAAATTCTATTGTTTGACTTATCTATTACTTTTTTTGATTGTTTTAATGCTGGAGTTAATTCAACTACATCAATTTTTTCTGCATAATAACTTCGCCAAAAACTATTATAATAAGTGTAGTTTTTGTTCATGCAAATAGAAATTCCAGAGTGGACTCCATCTTTAAAATCAGCTATCTTTTCAAAAAATTCAATGAAATTGCCATTCAAGTCGTATCTATAAACCTTTTTTGCATTATGAACCCTTGGCCTTTTGTATTCTAAAATAGAATTACTAAACTCTTGTTTCCAAATAAATCCAGCAAAACTAAGCCTATCCCCTTTAAGACACCTTGATATTCGGCTGTCGTTTTCTTTTTGGCCTAAAAAGAAATTAGCCTCAGATATAGAGTTAAATGACTTATAAAATGAGCCATCTTTATTATAGGCATAAACTATTTTTCTTAAATTCTCGGAATTTCCAGCCTCTCCACCAATGGTCATATTTGATTTTGGCTGATATTTCGTTATATAATAAACTTCTTTTTTCTTA
>CAIMMJ010000199.1 GCA_903842515.1 uncultured Bacteroidota bacterium
ATTGGTTAGAACCCATACTTTCAATCTTTGAAAAAAACAAAAAAATAGCTGCATGTCAGCCCAAAATTTTATCGTATTCAGAGAAAAATAAATTTGAATATGCAGGAGGTGCAGGAGGTTTTATAGACAGAATTGGATATCCATTTTGCAGAGGAAGAATATTTGATTCCATAGAAGTAGACAAACATCAATACGAAAAAGAAGAAGAAATTTTTTGGGCTTCGGGCTGTTGTTTATTTATAAGGAGTGAATGTTTTTTTGAAGTGGGCGGCTTGGATACAGATTTTTTTGCACACATGGAAGAAATAGATTTATGCTGGCGACTAAAGAATAAAAATTACCTGATTTATTATTGTCCAAGTTCAATTGTTTATCACGTGGGAGGAGGTACGTTAAATGCTATAAATCCTCAAAAAACATATTTGAATTTTAGAAATAACCTTTACTTACTCACAAAGAATTTGCCCTCCAAATTTTTCTTTCGCACCCTACTGCTAAGGATGATATTAGATGGAATTGCCGGAATAAAATTTCTTTTGCAAGGAGACATTAATCACTTATATGCAGTATTAAAAGCTCACAAAGATTTTTATGGTAATTTTAAAAAGATGTATAACAAACGAAAGGAAAATAATATTGATAAAAAAGAAAAAATACTTTCTAAAGTATTTAATGGTTCAATAGTTTGGAATTATTACATCAAGAGAAATAAAACGTTTACGAGTTTAAACAAAAATAATTTCTATTAATGGCAATTGTTATTTCAATTGAAGAGTTTATTGCTCAAGCTAAAAAGTCAACATTAATTGTAGATGTTAGAAGCCCAAAAGAATACAAACAAGGTCATGTTTTAGGTGCAGTAAACATCCCATTGCTAGACGATGATAGCAGGGCTATTGTAGGCACCACCTACAAACAAGAAGGAAAAAACAGTGCGGTATTAAAAGGATTTGAATTGGAAGGAGTGAACTTTTTTTCAAAAATAAACCACCTCTTAAATTATCAAACATCAGGAAAGATTTTAGTGTATTGCTGGCGAGGAGGTTTAAGAAGCAATATAATGTCTTGGCTTTTTGACAAAGCAGGATTTGAAGTTTCTGTATTAAAAGGAGGATATAAAAGTTTTAGAAATAAATGTTTAGAAGAATTTAATGCACCCCACAAACTATTAATTTTAGGAGGACATACAGGAAGTGGAAAAACAAAAATTTTGCATCAGCTAATAGAAAATAATTTTCAAGTTATAGACCTCGAAAAATTAGCAAATCACAAAGGTTCTGCTTTTGGAGGTTTAGGTATGGAGGAACAACCTACCCAAGAACAGTTTGAAAATAACTTGGCCATGGAATTAATTAGTATGGATGTAAAAAAAAATATTTGGCTGGAGGCAGAAAGTATTATGATAGGAAAAAATCAAATTCCTACTGTATTTTTTGAGCAAATGAAACAGGCAAGGTTCATAAACCTAATGGTAGACAAGGAGCAAAGAATTAAAAATATTATTGAGGAGTATTCTAGTTTTGAAATAGACTTACTCATAGAATCTACAAAAAAAATTGAGAAAAAACTTGGCGGATTAGCGCTAAAAAATTCCATTGAAGCTCTATGTAACAAAGATTTTTATCTATGGATAAATTATCTTTTAGTTTATTACGACAAAGCCTATTTAAAAGGATTGTTGAGCAGGAATGCAAATGATGTTATACATTATACGTTAATGAATAAAAACATCAATGAATTTATTGATTTCACAAAAACCGAGATTCCTAATTAAAGCAAAAACTTATTCTTTAGTTTTTTCTCCAACAAAATAATCCTCGTTGTTTTTAAAAAGCACGTTAAAAGTAGTCATAGAACCGTAACATCTTGTGATGTATTGTTGCATATTTACTTTGTCTTCGTCAGTAAGTTTTGCGTTAGAATTTATTTGTTGCTCCAGCATTCTTAACCTGTCTCTTAGCATAACAATTTTATGAAAAAAAGTTTCAATAGGAATTTCTTTTGATTTTAAACCGGCTGTTCCTGGTTGCAAAATCATTGTTCCACCTTGCCATTTTTCTCCTAATGAAACCACTTCGGTAATTCCTAAGTACTTATCTAATATTTGGGTTAAAGTTTTTTCTATTCTATCCATCGGCACATCCTCTTCGCCAAGAGCAGAAGGCTCTTCCAACACTTTAATTAAATCTTCTGCTCTTTTAGAAATATCTATAACACCTTTAACACCAAAATCAATTTTGTAGAACAAATCGTCCACTTTTACAACCTTTCCTTTGCCATAAATTTCATGTTTTATAGTGCTGCCGTAAGTTATTTCACTCATATTTTATTTGTATATAATTTATTATGCATGTTGATTTGGTATATCTGATTTTGAAATTACAAATTTATCTTCATTTTCTTTGTATTTCATAATTTGCTCCAGTGCATCAGGAATTACATCGCTACATATAATTATAAAACTTCCTTTTTTTGCATTTTTAATTGCATAATCTATGGCTTCTTTTTCTTTAGGTATTGCTGTGTAATTCATAGTTGGATTCACTGATTTTATCCCTTCAACCATTAAATCAATAATTTCTTGATCGCTTCTTCCTCTCAGATTTTTATCTTGACGTATAATTACTTCGTCAAACATCTTGGCAGAAAGTTTCCCTAACTGAATAATATCTTCTGCTCTCCTATCTCCTACTCCTGCTATTATACCAACCTTATGTGTACTTTCCACTTTCTCTAAAAATTTGCTTATTGCTTCAAAACCTGCAGGATTGTGAGCATAGTCTATCATCACTTCAAATTCTTTAAACTGAAATAAGTTCATTCTTCCTGGTGTTTGCGTTGGACTAGGGATAAATGTTTCTAATGCCAATCGCATGTCTTCAATTTTAAATCCTTGAATAAAACCGGCCAATACAACTGGCAAAATATTCTGAATCATAAACAAGGCCTTACCTCTGTATGTAAGCGGAATATTTACAATTTTATCTACTCTAATTCTCCATGTTCCTTTACAAATGGTAATGTAGCCATTTTCGGCAATACACGCCAAGCCACCAGCGTTAGTGTGTTCAATAATTCTAGGATTATTTTCTTCCATGCTAAACAGCGCAATTTTACATTGCAAACCATTTTGCATATTAAAAACAAGTTCATCGTCAGCATTTAATATTGCTGTTCCGCTAGACATAACAGCATCCGGAACAACGCTTTTTACACGAGCTAAATCTTCTAAGTTATTTATGTCCTGCAATCCTAAATGATCAGCAGCAATATTTGTAACAATGCCAATATCACATTTATGAAATCCTAAACCAGCTCTTAAAATTCCGCCTCTTGCTGTTTCTAAAACCGCAAAATTTACTGTAGGATCTTTCAGCACAAACTCTGCACTTATTGGTCCTGTGCAATCGCCTCTTTGCAATAATCTGTTTTGAATATATATTCCATCCGTTGTTGTAAAGCCAACTTTATAGCCCATAGTTTTTACCATGTGAGCCATGAGTCTTGTAGTTGTTGTTTTTCCGTTTGTTCCGGTTATTGCAATGATAGGAATTCTACTTGACGTTCCCGGAGGATACAACATGTCCATAACTGGGTCTGCAACATTTCTTGGCAAGCCCTCGGTTGGCGCAATATGCATTCTAAAACCCGGACCTGCATTAACCTCTAAAATTGCTCCACCATTTTCGTTAATTGGAGTGGTTAAATCAGATGCCATTATATCTATACCGCAAATGTCTAAACCGATAATTTTTGCGATTCTTTCGGCCATAAAAACATTGTAGGGATGAACTAAATCCGTAACGTCTGTTGCAGTTCCGCCGGTGCTTAAATTTGCTGTTGTTTTTAAATACAGTACTTCATCTTTAGCCACTATGCTATCTAACGTTAGCGATTTTTCCTTTAATATGTTTAAAGTCATATCGTCTATTTTTATTGCAGTTAGAACTTTTTCATGTCCATATCCTCTGCGTGGATCAGAGTTTACTTTGTCTACTAAATCTTGTATAGAAGATTTTCCATCGCCAATAACGCAAGCAGGGGTACGACGAGCTGCTGCAATTAGTTTATAATTAATTACCAGTAATCTAAAATCAAAACCTGTAATATACCGTTCACAAATTACCGCTCTGGATATTTTTTTCGCCAATGCCAATGCCTCAACTGCTTCATCCCAGGTTTTTATATTTGTTGTTATTCCTCTGCCATGATTGCCATTTACGGGTTTTAATACAATTGGATATTCAATATAATCTATGGCGCCCTTCAAATCTTCTTCGTCATAAATTATTCTTCCTTTTGGAGTAGGTATTGAAGCTTGTTCTAAAAGATTTTTTGTTTCTTCTTTGTCGCAAGCTATTTCTACTGCAATGTTGCTGGTAGTGCTTGTTACGGTTGCTTGAATTCTTTTTTGATTTACACCATATCCTAACTGAACCAGAGAATGTCTGTTTAACCTTATGTATGGAATTCCTCTATTAATGGCTTCATCTACCAAAGAACCTGTAGAAGGACCAAGGCGTTCTCTTTCTCTCATTTCTCTCATGTCCATTATGTCTTCAGCAAGATTATAATCTTTCCCTTCTATCAAAGCATTGCAAATTCTAAAGGCAGACTTTGCAGCATAAATTCCAACCTTTTCTTCCATGTAAGAAAACACAACATTATAAATTCCGGGAGATGCAGTAGAACGTGTTCTTCCAAAACCACATTCCATACCTGCTAAAGTTTGAATCTCTAGTGCAATGTGCTCTAACACATGTCCCATCCAGGTTCCAATTTTAACCCTATGAAAAAAACCACCTTCGCGATTTTCGCTGCAGCGATGAGACCTCATAGATGGAAACATTTTTTCTAATCTTTCAGAAAATCCTTCAATCTTATCTGTAGGAAGTGCTTCAAGTTCTTCTAAATCTAACCTTACAACAATTAATTTGTGTCTTCTAATCGACCACATGTTTGGGCCTCTCATTGCTTTTATGTCTAGAATCTTCATGGTAGAAATATTTTTAGTTATGATAATAATTCTGCAATTTAATAATTGAAAAATAAATTACAAGAAAATACTTAAGAATAAATATAATGTTACATATCTCGCCAATAATTAAGTACAATTTTTTTTTAATTTTTTAAATAGTGAAACAGAATTTTAGTTGAAAAAATTTCTCTGTTTAAATTTTATTGCATTGAAATACTGATATTTGCAAATATTATTTGATGCTAATATAGTTTATTTTATAAACTACTTTATATTTGCAACATATTTATAATCCGTATAAGCAGAATAAAAAAAATGAAATTATGAAAATCACTTTACAAACAGACATGAACGAAAACTTAAGTCCAGAAAAAAGTTTCGAGACAATTAGTGCTATGATAAACACAGCAAAAAATAAATTAGCCGATGATGGTTTTCTATTTATATTTTGGGGTTGGTTGGTTTGTTTTAGTTCATTGTTTCATTATGTATTTATAAAATTAGATATTCAAGGTGGCGAATATGTTTGGACCTTAATGCCTTTGGGAGGAATTTTTTCTGCAGTTTATGCTATTAAGCAAAATAAAAGAGAAAGTGTAAAAACTTATGTTGATGATTATTTAAAATATTTATGGATTGCTTTTGGCATTTCATTAATAATTGCCTTATTGAATATGCCAACAATTGGAGTAAAAGACACTTACTTTTTCTTTATGATTTTATATGGTTTTGCAACAATGGTTTCTGGTGGAATTTTAAATTTTAAGCCATTAATAATCGGAAGTATTTTTGCTTTTATTTGTGCATTAGCATCAAGTTATTTTGGAAATGCAGAACAATTATTATGGATTGCATTGTCTTTAATTTGTAGTTATATAATTCCAGGACACATGCTAAGAAGCCAATACAAAACTGAAATAAATGCTTAAAGAATTAGACCCAATTCTACATTCCCAACTAAGATTAGCACTTATTTCAATCTTGGTTGGAGTAAAACAAGCAGAATTTTCATACCTCAAAGAAAAAACAAATTCTACTGCGGGCAACTTAAGTGTTCAGCTGCAAAAATTAAAAGACGCTAACTACATTGAAATGGAAAAATCGTTTAAAAACAATTATCCACAAACCATGTGTAAGATTACCAAAATAGGTATAAAAGCGTTTGAAGATTATGTAAAAGACATTCAAATTTATCTAAAACCAAAGAAAAAATAAATCTTCTTAAAAACTCTTTTAGAATCTACGACTTTGGAGGTGGTAATATAAATGAAACATAAACTATTGGCTCAGCACTTTACTTAATCGTTCTGCCAGTGCTTTTCCGGAACCTTTTTCAGAGAATAAGTTTGTGCTTAGCTTACTTAAATAAATAAAATCAAAACCTTTTTGGTCTATTTCAAAAAACTTTCTGTAAATTTTTTTTGAAATTTTATCCGGTTCGTAAATGCTACCTAGTGAGTTTATTTTAATGCTTTTGTCATAATATTTACTTGCTTTCCAATTTTTAATATCTTGAGTAGTGAGCAGTAAAATTGAATTTGGTTTTATTTTTAAATTTTTTGAACCAATAAATGTATGAACTATGGCTTTGGGAGCATAATGTTTGTATTTGCTTCCGGGTGTTGCAGAAATGGGTTTAACGGTTTTAATCTTTACGTTAGCTCCTAAAAGTTCTTTCAATTCTTGAACGCCAATTGGGCCGGGCCTTAATATTTTTATTAGTGTTGGATTTTCTGCATCTATAATTGTACTCTCAATTCCAAATTTACATTTACCACCGTTAACAATACCATCTACTTTTTTGCCTAAATCTTGCCATACCATTTTTGCTGTTGTAGGGCTGTACCTGCCAGATGTATTAGCCGATGGTGCTGCCAAGGGCACATTGGTGGCCTTTATTATTTCTCTAAAAATTTTATTGGAGGGAATTCTAACAATTACAGAATCTAATCCTGCTGTGGCCACTTTTAACTTTGATTTTTGGGGTAATTGTAGTTTTAAGCTTATTGGACCCGGAGAAAATTTCTTTATTATTTTTTTTTCAACTTCATTTAAAACAAATCCCCATTCTATAATTTGTTTTAGTCCATAAAAGTGACAAATTAATGGATTGTCGCTTGGACGATTTTTTATTTTGTATATTTTATTTACTGCTAATTTACTGGTTGCATCTGCCGCCAAACCATAAACAGTTTCGGTAGGGATAGCCACAACCTTTTTGTTTTTTAATAGCTCAGTGGCTGTTTCAATAGTTATAAAATTTGGCATTAATCCAATCCCCAAAGGTTGTACAATTCGTTTAAAAATTTATTTTCTTCTCGGCTTATTTGCTTATCAGCCTTAATTAATTTAAAAACGAAATTAATAAATTCTAATCGTTCTTTTTCGTTTGATTGTGAAAAAAAATCGCTGGCAGACTTTGTAAAATGAGGCAAATACAATTCTTTGGGGAGGTTACGCAAAACTTGCATTTCACTCTCTAAATTGGATAAAAAAGAATAATTTGTTTTGATGTATTTTTTTATAATTTTTTCTTCTTCTGCACTTACCAATCCATCACTTTCTGCAATTATCATAAGTAGATGTAATCCTGCTAAGGTTTTGGTAAATGTATTTGTTTTGCTAACATGTGTATTCATAATTTCTATTTCTTGCTTGATATAAAATTATTATAGTCCGAAACAATTTTCTCAAGGTCTTTTTCATTGTAAGTTTTATTATTTACTTTTTCAATTATTTCTTTACAATCTGAAAAATAATATTTTATATCTGAAATAAATTCAGACTTTCTTACTACCATCCATTCTTTGTTATTTGCTTTTAAAATTAGATCTTCGTTTTGCCTTCCCTCTGCCGGTGGTAGGCCATTTTCGTAGGTATAACCAGAAAATATTTTGCAATATCCGGGTTTACGTAACCTTAAAAAAATATAGTTGTAAATTTTATTTGTTTTTGGA
>CAIMMJ010000200.1 GCA_903842515.1 uncultured Bacteroidota bacterium
ATACACATCAGTTCTTGCATTGTAGCCAAAATCTGCTTTTCCTTCTTTTACTTTTTGAATAACTACAGAACCTTCTCCACCTGCATTTGCAACAATTTGGCGCAATGGCTCTTCTATTGCTCTACGAATAATTTGAATACCTGTATTCTCGTCTTCGTTTTCGCCTTTTAATTTTTCTAAAGATTCAATTGCTCTTATGTAAGCAACGCCACCACCTGCAACAATTCCTTCTTCAACTGCTGCACGTGTTGCATGCAAAGCATCGTCCACTCTGTCTTTTTTCTCTTTCATTTCTACTTCTGTAGCAGCGCCAACATAAAGTACAGCTACTCCGCCAGCTAATTTTGCTAGTCTTTCTTGAAGTTTTTCTTTGTCGTAATCAGATGTGGTTGATTCTATTTGAGCTTTAATTTGATTTACTCTTGAAGTGATGTCTGCTTTTTTACCACCACCGTTTACAATTGTAGTATTGTCTTTGTCGATAGAAATTTTTTCTGCGGAACCTAAGTAAGAGAGATCAGCATTTTCTAATTTAAATCCTCTTTCTTCAGAAATTAGAGTTCCGCCAGTAAGAATAGCTATGTCTTCTAACATTGCTTTTCTTCTGTCGCCAAAGCCCGGGGCTTTAACAGCGCAGATTCTTAGAGAACCACGTATTTTGTTTACTACTAATGTAGCTAATGCTTCGCCATCAATGTCTTCGGCAATAATTAAAAACGGACGACCAGATTGCACACCTTTTTCAAGAATAGGCAGCAATTCTTTCATTCCCGAAATCTTTTTATCGTAAATTAAGATAAGTGGATTTTCAAGAACAGCTTCCATTTTATCTGCATTTGTCACAAAATAAGGAGATACATAACCTCTATCGAATTGCATACCTTCTACAATCTTAACTTCAGTTTCTGTTCCTTTTGCTTCTTCAACAGTAATTACTCCTTCTTTTTTTACTTTAGCCATTGCGTTTGCAATAAGCTTTCCTATTGTGTGATCGCTGTTTGCAGATATAGTTGCAACTTGTTCAATTTTTTCGTTATCGTCACCTACTTTTTTAGATTGCTTTTTAAGGTGAGCAATAACAGCTTCTACCGCTTTGTCTATTCCTCTTTTCAAATCCATTGGGTTTGCACCTGCCGCAACATTTTTTAATCCACCAGTAACAATAGCTTGTGCTAATACTGTAGCAGTGGTAGTTCCATCTCCTGCAATATCTGCGGTTTTAGAAGCTACTTCTTTTAGCAATTGAGCTCCCATGTTTTCTATTGCATTTTCCAGTTCAATTTCTTTTGCAACTGTAACGCCGTCTTTTGTGATGCTTGGTGCACCAAATTTTTTGTCGATAATAACATTACGACCTTTTGGTCCTAATGTAACTTTTACCGCATTTGCCAGGGCGTCTACGCCTCTTTTCATTGCATCGCGGGCTTCTAAGTTAAATTTTATGTCTTTTGCCATTCTTGTATTAATTAAATTGTTTTATTTTTTATGTTTAAATTATAACACAGCAAAGATGTCAGACTCTCTCATGATCAAGTAATCTTTTCCGTCAACTGTTATTTCTGTTCCGGCATATTTTCCGTACAAAACACTGTCACCAACTTTTACTGTCATTGGTTCGTCTTTTTTTCCACCACCAACAGCTACTACTTTACCTTTTTGAGGTTTTTCTTTTGCTGTGTCAGGGATAATAATTCCACCTGCTGTTTTTTCTTCTGCCGCTGCTGCCTCTACCAGCACTCTATCGGCTAAAGGTTTTAGTTTTGTTGCCATAATTTTTATTTAATTTTAATTGTTTAAGATTAATGTGTCTTGCCATTGTCATAAAATGTGCCAATGGGCTTTTTATGGTTGTTTATTGACAAATTTTCCAGTTAAACTACTTTTAGGTGTTTTTTTGGCAGTAGACTTGATGAATTTTGACAGCAAGGGAAATTTACCTTTTAAATTATACTAGTATTTCTTGAAGTATACCAACAGCTTTTTAATGATCATAAAATACAACACGTTTCTTTCTCTATAAGTTAAACCGCTTGTATGTATAATTTAACTAAACTTACAACGGCTCCTAGGTTCTGTCATAAAAAAATAAATTAGTCAATAAAATCTAAGGCAGGTTTGGCTTGGCCAAGAAATTTGAGCAGCAGCCTAAAAAAATAATTTTATTGAATTTTATGGTTTAACTAACTATTGCTCTCTTTTTCAAATTCATTGGCATTTATGGCTACTTCTTAATTATGAACAACACAACTTTAAAAAAAAAGAAATCCGCCAGTAATTCTAAACATTTTGCAAAATAGTATTCTTTATTTTTGCCGTTTAATAAGTTTATCTGTGGATATTTTACAAATTTTGTTTGGGCTTCTTTCTGGTTTTTTATTGCTTTCGTTTAGCATTATAACTATTTATTATTTTGTTGTGTTTGGTAAATTGGCTTTCTATAAATCCCAAGAACAAAAAGAATATACGCCTCCAGTTTCGGTGGTAATTTGTGCCCGAAACGAAGCTCAAAATCTATTTAACCATCTTCCAAAATTCTTTGCACAAAACTATCCACAATTTCAAATTGTGGTGGTTAACGATTGCAGTTGGGACGAAAGCGAACAAATTTTAGAAGAATTTCAAAAAAAACACAGCAACCTCCATGTTGTAAACCTTAAAGAAGAAAAAATAAAGGAACACGATAAAAAGCTTGCAGTTACATTGGGCATTAAGGGAGCAATATATGAGAATCTCTTGTTTACAGATGCAGATTGTATTCCTGCCAACGAAAATTGGATAAAGACAATGGCAAAAGATTTTGCTAACGATACAGAAATTGTTATTGCCTACGGACCTTACAAAAAAACAAGAGGGTTTTTAAATAAAATTATTCGTTTTGATACTTTCTTTAATGCTGTAAATTACCTATCGGCTGCTATTGCCGGAAAAACCTATATGGGTGTGGGCAGAAACATGGCCTACACAAAAAAAATATTCTTCGATAACAAAGGATTTGCTTCACACTATTTTATACAATCCGGCGACGATGATTTGTTTATAAACAAGGTAGCACACAAAGCCAAAGTAAAAGCAGAAATTAATCCAGATTCATTCACTTACAGCATTTCTAAAGACAGCTGGAAAGCATGGCTCAGGCAAAAGAAACGCCACCTTAGCACCTCAAAGTTTTATCGTTCCAAAGACAAACTTCGGATTGGAATATTTGCCACGGCCAATTACTTGTTTCTACTTACATGGGTGGCCTTGTTTTTTCTGAAAATGATAGAATACCAAGAATTTATATTAGCAGGTGTTATGTTGCTAAAATTTATTTTTCAATGGATAATTTTGTTTGTGTGCTCAAAAAAATTAAATGAAAGAGACCTTTGGTTTGCGGCACCATTTTTTGAATTGTTATTGTTTTTTGTTTATCCTTACCTACACATAAAAAATATTTTTGTAAAACAACAAGTATGGAAGTAAACCCCGATCTTACCAGTAAAGCTCAAATAGATTACAAGCTTGTGAGAGCTGCTCTAGACGATGGCGATCAAAAAGCGTATGCCGAACTTATGAGTAGGTACAAAGACTCTATTTATTTTATGCTGCTTAAAATGGTCAAGAGCAAAGACGATGCAGACGACCTTACAATAGAAGCCTTTGGGAAAGCATTTAAAAGACTAGGTCAATACACACCTAACTATGCATTTTCTACTTGGCTGTTTAAAATTGCATCCAATAATGCCATAGATTTTTTACGCAGAAAAAAGAACAATACATTTTCTATTAACAAAGGCTTTGAAGGTGATGATGGCAGCGAAATGTCTATTGAAATTAAATCGGAAGGATTGGATCCCGAAGAAAAAATAATTAAAAAAGAAAAGGTAAAGTTGATGAGAGAGGTGGTAGAAAAGTTAAAGCCAAACTACCGACAATTGATTGAGATGAGATACTTTGAGGAAATGAGCTACGAAGAAATTTCGGTGAAACTAGAATTGCCTTTAGGTACAGTAAAAGCCCAATTGTTTAGGGCAAGAGAACTTCTCTATAACATTATGAAAAACACCAAAAACTCTATTTGATTTATTTTGGAAGATGCTCTGATAGAAATTTTTTTTAATGAAATAACACCTTTGCAAAAAGAACAATTTGTAAGCTTTGAAAAATTGTTTTTAGAGACAAATCAAAAGATAAATTTAATAAGCAGAAAAGACCACAATAATTTTTTTACACATCACCTGCTTCACAGCCTAAGTATAGCTAATTACTTTAAATTTAAATCAGGAACAGATGTATTAGACCTTGGAACCGGAGGAGGTTTGCCTGGTATTCCTCTTGCAATAATGTTTCCGGAAGTTAATTTTTTACTCTGCGATTCCATCAAGAAAAAACTTTCAGCTGTAGATGAAATTGTAGAATCTCTTCAGCTAAAAAATGTTAGTACAGCTTGGCAAAGGGCAGAAACAATTGAAAGAAGATTTGATTTTGTAGTAAGTAGAGCAGTTGCACCCATCGGCGATTTATGGCATTGGACAAAAAAATTAATACACAACAACCAACGCAATAATTTTAAAAATGGTTTAATTCTACTAAAGGGTGGCGATTTAGAATTAGAAATAGAAAACTGGAGAAAAAGTATTTTTAAAAATAATCCAAATGCTCCACTGCCAATTCTAGATGAAATAGAACTGAAAGGTTTTTGCAAGGATGAATTTTTTATCACAAAAAAAATAATTTACATAGAGAAGTTCTAGGAATTAGATAGACTACTCTAATTTGGTTTACAAATAATTAAGATGAAACTTTAACTAAATATAGTATCAGAGTTTTTAATAATTAATTTTTTACTTTTACACCCAATCAAATTAAGAAACTTTTGTAAATATGGAAGTTTAAGAGTTATTTATACAATTATGAAAAGCATACTAAGAAATATTTTAAAAAACATATTAAATGTTTTGATGAGTAATAAAGGCACAATTCCTATTGCAAATTACATTTACGAAACCGGTTCTTTTAAATTAAAAGATTTTTTTATCCTTAACGTTTCTCAACCTAAGTTTAATTTTAGATGGAATTTTTCTCTCCTCAATGGCAAGCAAATAAAGTGCAACGTAATAGATGGCCAACAAAATACATGGCATTTTGCTACAAGCTACAAATGGCACGACTTAGGACTTAGCATTATTGAGCAACACTTGAATGAGTTTTATAATTCAAGTTTAACATACATGGATATTGGTTCAAACGTTGGATTAAGGTCTGTATACTCTTTAAGTATTGATAGAAATACCATTTTAATTGACCCAAATCCTGAGGTTAATAAAATTACCAAAAGTATGATTGAGCTCAATGGTTTTAAAAACTATACCCTGGAGCAAATTGGATTATCAGACAGTGACACAGGTGGCGAATTAAAATTTTATATTTCTTCTTCAGCTTACATGAGTAGTTTTAATAAGGAGCATGCCGCACTTGATAAAATTGTTGGAGAAATTACTATTCCTGTTACATCTATTGATAACTACATTTCCAAAAACTCAAATGTTAAGCCTGGAATTTTAAAAATAGATGTAGAGGGTTTTGAAATGAATGTTCTGAAAGGTGCAAAAAACACTTTAGAAAAATACAAACCAGCTATTGTAATAGAAATATTAGACATGGGCGAAAACAGAAATGAAATTGTAGAATATCTAGCACAATTCTCTTACCACCCTTATTTTTTATTTGATAAAGAATTTAAGATGTTAAGGCCTCTTGTAAAAGGCGAACAAATTACAAATCACAATTACCTGTTTATTGCAAACACAGAATTAGAAAAATATTTAAGTTCAAGAAATTGCATAGAGTAAGAGATTGTTTTTTTATCACTTTATAAAATGCAACCTTAAAAAAATCACTTAATCCTACTTCTTTAAAAATGGCAATTTCACCACTTTTGCTTTCAAGCTTTTGTCTCTCACAGAAATAAATATTTCGCTACCAACTTTAGCAAATTCGCTATTTACATAAGCCATACCAATTGCTTGTTTAAGTGTTGGCGATTGCGTGCCGCTGGTAACCTTTCCTATTTCATTTCCACTTTCATCAACCACTAAATAATCATGGCGAGGAATGCCTTTGTCTTCCATCACAAAACCAACTAATTTTTGTTTTACTCCCGCTTCTTTTTGTGCTTTAAATTTTTCAGAAGAAACAAAGTCTTTCGTAAATTTTGTAATCCAACCCAAGCCAGCTTCAATTGGTGATTTGGTATCGTTGATGTCGTTTCCATACAAACAAAACCCCATTTCTAATCTTAATGTATCTCTGGCGCCAAGCCCAATAGGAGCAATTCCAAAATTCTTTCCTGCCTCAAAAACAGCATTCCACAATTTTTCTGCGTCTTTGTTGTCTACATAAATTTCAAAACCACCTGCTCCAGTATATCCTGTTGCCGAAATTAATACATTTTCTAATCCTGCAAACACACCTTTTTTAAATGTATAATATTCCATTGCGCTCAAATCAATTTCCGTTAACACTTGCAATGCCTCTGCTACTTTGGGACCTTGCACTGCCAATAATGAAGTTTGCTCCGAAATATTTTTCATGTCAACACCCATAGTGTTGTAGTGCATTATATGGTTCCAATCTTTTTCTATGTTAGAAGCATTTACTACCAGCATATAAGATTTTTCATCAATTCTATATACCAATAAGTCATCTACTATGCCTCCGTTTTCATTTGGTAAACACGAATATTGAATTTTTCCATCCACCAAAACGCTGGCATCATTACTTGTAACTTTTTGTATTAGTGCCAATGCATTTTCGCCTTTTAAAATAAATTCACCCATGTGCGAAACATCAAAAACCCCCATTGAGTTTCTAACGGTTTCATGCTCCACGTTAATGCCGGCATAATTTATTGGCATGTTGTAACCTGCAAAGGGAGCCATTTTTGCTCCTAAAGATTGGTGAATGTGAGTAAGTGCTGTGTCTTTCATAATATTTTTTTAGGAAAAGAGATGTATAAAATTTTGTGAATTGGATTTTACTGAATAATAATTTTCTATTTTTTGTCGTGTAGCTTTTGAAATTTCTTGCAACAGATTTTCATCCAACAACAACTTCTCTAAATTGTTGAACCAATCTTGTTCGCTGCTGCAAATAAAGCCATTTATTCCGTGGTCAACAATTTTTGTGTTTACACCTACAGGAGAAACAAGAGCAGGAATTCCCAAACTCATGTATTGCAATGCCTTGAAACCACATTTGCCATTGGCCCATAAATCGTCTTTTAGCGGCATAATACCAACATCCATTTTTAGTAAATCTTCAATTTCTGTTGATTTATTCCATTTAATAAATCTAAAAGATTTTAAATCAAGCTCTGGCGATTCATCAGAAATAACTAAAAATTCAAACTCATATTTTTTTTCTAAATCAGCCATCACATCATACAATTCCATTAAATACCTGTTGGTAGAATGTGAGCCTGTCCAACCAATTACAAATTTTCCTTTTTGATGTTGTTTAACTTTATTGTGATGATTTTCGGTATCTATTGTTGTAGGGTTATACACAACATTTTTGTTGTACTGTTTTGCAAAATTGCACAAGTATTCGTTTCCACAAGAAACTTTGTAAGCCCATTTACAAATGTATTTGGTATTGGTATAAAATTTAAATGCCGAAAAAAACTTGTTGGCCTCGGAATAATTTTTTAGCCAAATGGCATCGTCAAAATCATATATAATTTTTTTTCGGAAAATTTTTGCAATTAAAAACTCAAAAATAGGTGGACCCAAAGGAGCTGCTTCTCTGTGAATAAAAACATAGCTAAATTTACTGAGAGTAAAAAGCAAAAAAAATCTTTTTATGTAACCATTTAAAATTCTTAAAAATTTAGAAAAGTAGTGCCCCGGCTGATAAAGTTTTTTCCAAGCGTTGTTAGATAAAAAAGCATGAGTTTCTATTTGTATGTTGTTTTGCTCCAATAAATGGAGGTACTGCTCAAACCTAAATCTTTGGCTGGCAGCTTCTTTCAGTGGATAAGGAAACAAAAACAAAACCCTCATAATTGGCGCAAAGATATATTTATTGTGATGATTTTTATGACAATTAAATGAAATATGTTGATGTACTTATTCGCCTTAAAAACCTAATTTTGAGAAATTTTTAAAATGGCAAAAAAGAAAACATCTGAAGACGATAATTTACCTAAATTTAAATTCAACAAAGAATCTTTAAAGAAAACAGCCAAAATATATGATTTCTTGGCACCCTTTAAATGGAAATTTTTTGTGGGTTTAATTTGTTTGTTGGGTACTGGTTTAACTGCCATTGCTTTTCCTAAACTTATGGGCAGTTTGATAGATGCCAGTAATATTTCTCTGGAGCAAATTAATTCTGTTGGATTTTATTTGATTTTACTTTTTGCCATACAAGCTATTTTTTCGTTTTTTAGGGTAGTTCTTTTTGTGGAGGTAACAGAAGGAATGCTGGCCAGTATAAGAAATGCAACGTACAGCAATTTAATTCAATTGCCTATGGTGTTTTTTAGCAACAGAAGGGTAGGGGAATTAAACAGTAGGTTGAGCAGCGATTTAAGCCAGATTCAAGACACATTTACAACCAATATTGCCGAATTTCTTAGGCAATTAATTATTATAATTGGTGGTATTACGGCTCTATTTTTTACATCAATTAAGCTTGCATTAGCTATGCTTGCTGTTATTCCCTTAGTTGCAATTATAGCGGTAGTGTTTGGACGTTACATAAGAAATTATTCAAAAAAAGTGCAAGATAAAATTGCAGAGTCAAATACTATTGTAGATGAAACGCTTCAGGGTATTGCAAATGTAAAATCGTTTGTGAACGAATGGTTTGAAATTAAGCGATACAAAAATAGCACTGGTCAAATAAAAGAAATTGCAATAAAAGGAGGGAGACTTAGAGGTGCATTTTTTTCGTTTATAATTTTTTGTTTGTTTGGTGCAATCATACTTTTAATATGGTATGCTGTAAGGCTCGAAAGTCAGGGAGAATTGAGCCATGGATTGATGATTCAATTTATGCTCTACACCGTTTTTGTGGGTGCAAGCATTGGTGGAATTGCAGAACAGTATGCACAAATACAAAAAGCATTGGGAGCTACCGAAAGAGTTTTAGATTTACTGAACGAAACCCGTGAGCAAATTACGATTGATGCCAATGCAGAAACCTTTAACAATCTTCCCAGGTTAAAGGGCGAAGTAGAATTTAGTAATGTAACTTTTGCTTATCCCGCACGAAACGATAGCCCTGTATTACGTGATTTTTCTTTTAAAGCAAAAATAGGCCAAAGTATTGCTATTGTTGGGCCAAGCGGAGCGGGAAAATCTACCATAATTTCTTTGTTGTTGCAATTTTATCATCCACAAAAAGGAAAAATTATTTTTGATGGAAAAAACTCCAGTGAATTTTCTTTGTCACACCTAAGAAACAACATGGCAATTGTACCTCAAGATGTTTTATTGTTTGGCGGAACAATAAAAGAAAACATTGCCTATGGAATGACCAATGCCACCGACGCACAAATTGAAGATGCGGCAAGAAAAGCAAACGCCCACTTGTTTATTGATTCATTTCCCGAAAAATACAATACTGTTGTTGGCGAAAGAGGAGTTAAACTCAGTGGTGGTCAACGACAACGAATTGCCATTGCAAGAGCTGTTTTAAAAAATCCTGCCATTTTGCTATTAGATGAAGCTACCAGTTCATTGGATTCAGAATCGGAAAGATTAGTGCAAGAAGCATTAGATTTGTTGATGGTAGGAAGAACAACATTTATTGTAGCACATAGACTTTCTACCATCAGAAATGCTGATGTAATAATGGTTATAGACAAAGGAGCACTAGTTGAATTAGGTTCGCACCAGGAATTAATTGCAAAAGAAAATGGATTGTATAGGCAGTTGAGCAAATTGCAATACAGTGTTGATACGGTTTAAGCAATTATGACATGATTATTTTTTGGCAGAGTAATTGAAATGTTTACAAGCATGGAAATTGCAAAGAACAAAGAACGCAAATGGTATTTAATTTTATTTTTTCCAATTGTGTTTGTTGCTATAATGTTATTAGTAAAACTTTTTGAGTTAGCATTAGAAAATAGCTTTTATGAATATGGTATTTATCCAAGGAAAATCAAAGGCTTAGTAGGAATAATTTTTGCTCCACTATTGCATGGCGATTTTTCTCACCTAATTTCAAATGCAGTTCCAGTGCTGGTTTTAGGTGGAGGTTTATTTTATTATTTTAAGGATTTAGGATATAAAATATTCTTTTCTATATATTTTGCAACCGGTTTGTGGGTATGGGTTGCTGCTCGGCCAAGCTATCATATTGGCGCTAGCGGCGTGGTTTATGGCCTAGTTACATTTTTTATATTAAGTGCAATACTAAGAAAGAATAAACATCTTTTATTTTTTTCGTTTTTGGTAATTTTCTTGTACGGTAGTTTAATATGGGGAATTTTTCCAATAAAAGCACAAATCTCTTGGGAGAGCCATTTAATGGGAGGAATTGCTGGATTGTTTATGGCTTGGTATTACAGAAAAATAGGAATTCAAAAGGAGAAATATTCTTGGGAGTTAAACCCTGAAAGTGATGATGAAGTAGATTTTGATTGGAGCGGAAATCCTAATCCGTTAGAAGAAGATGCAAAAGAAATAATTAAAACAGAAAACAATCCAATAAAGATTGTTTATCATATAAGACGGGAAGGCGAAAAGTAATTTATTTTAAATCTCAACTTCTAAAAATTTCATTTACATCTTAACGGTTTGGCTAATAATGCTGCAGAAATATGTAAATTAAATTCAAACTACTTTTTGTTGTTTTATCAATTTTATTTTTATGAAGGTACTACTAAATAATTTCTTTTCGTTACTAGGCTCTAATAAAATAGTCTCAAATAATTATAGTACTTTACTCTATATTTCGGCTATAAAATATTTTTAAGTTGTAAAGCAATTAAAATTATTTATAGTTTTATAAAAGAATAAAACATTGGAAAAATACATTTACTTCTTTCTTTTGGCTTTTGTTGCCGAAGTCATTGGCACAATCAGTGGTTTTGGTTCCTCTATTTTATTTGTGCCACTTGCCTCAATGTTTTTTGATTTTAAGGCAGTGCTGGCAATAACTGCGGTTTTTCATGTGTTCAGCAATTTATCTAAAATATATTTGTTTAGAACAGGCATACAAAAGGACATAGTTATAAAATTGGGAATACCAGCAGTGATTTTTGTAATAATTGGTGCTTTATTAACCAACATTATACCACAAAAGGAAATTGAATTATGGATGAATTTTGTTTTGATTTTATTGTCAGTTTTTTTGATTTTTAATTCTGACAAAAAATTAGAGCAGAGCGATAAAAATTTAATTGTAGGAGGCATTTCCTCTGGCTTTCTGGCAGGATTAGTTGGTACTGGTGGTGCAATAAGAGGTTTGGTTTTGGCAGCATTTAGTTTAGAGAAAGATTCTTTTTTAGCCACCTCTGCTCTCATAGATTTAGGTGTTGATTTTAGTAGAGCTATAGTATATGTTTCGAGCGGTTATTTTTTAAAAGAGTTCTTGATTTTTATTCCATTTTTAATTTTAATAAGTATAGCTGGATCTTATACAGGCAAGCTAGTATTAAACAAAATACCACAGAAGTATTTTAGATATGTTGTTCTGGTTGTAATAATTTCAATTTCAATTTATTCAATCAGCAGATACTTTTAATTTTTTATTTTTTTCTTCTATCCACTTTGCCATGTATTTTGTGCTTTGCATGCTGTGGTAATTTAATATGGTACCCAAAAAATTCCTTCTTCTGGTTTCTTCTAAGTTTGCTAGGCAATAATTTATTTTAGAAATAAAACTGGACAGGTATTTCTCCTTATTAAATTTTTTATTTATGATGGCAAAACCTGTTTTTTGTGCAGTGCTCCAAGTGTTTTCGTTGTTGTATAATTCTATTGCTGCGTTTGCAATTTCAGTTGCGTTGTTTACTAAAAATCCACACCATTCATTGTTTTCTATCATTCCTTCGGCACCAATATTAGTTGTAACAGTTGGTGTGCCATTTTGCATGGCTGTAATAAGTTTTCCTTTTAGTCCGGCTCCAAATCTTAAGGGTGCCAAACAAACTCTTGCATTTTGCATTTCAAAATTTGCATCATCAGCCTTTGATTTTATTATAAATCCTTCATTTTTATTGTTCATTGCAAGTATCGATTCCATTGCATAGGCCCCAAAAACATGAAGCTCTGCATCTGGTAATTTTTTTCTTATCAGTGGCCAAATTTCATTCTTTAAAAATTCAACACTGTCTTTATTGGGGTTATGTAAAAAGTTACCTATGCTGATAAAATTTTTCCTTTCAGAATACTTTGGTAAAACATTTATCTCAGAGTGGGTGATTTCATTTTCTAAAAATGGCAAGTAATGCAATAATTCAGATGAAATATTAAAAATATTTTTGAGTAATTCAATTTCATATTCCGAGATAATTAAAGAAACATCACACCTTAAAATGCTTGCTATTTCTCGCTTGGCAACATCTGTATAAAGATTTAGTTCTGATGAATTTTTAACAGCATGTTCTCTAGCTTTTCTCAAAAAATGTAAATCTTCGGTATCTAATATTTTTAAGGAATCAGGACAATTTTCTGTAACTCTCCATCCATATTGTTCTTCCGTTATGTACCTATCAAACATTACAATAGTTGGACTCATGTTTTTGATTAATGCATCAAAATTTGAGTTGTTTAATTCTATGTTTATTTTTTTTATAGATTCTTTTTCAAAGTCAATTGAGTTTAAACTGTCGCTTGCAGCACTCGCAAAAATAATTTCATACTCTTGGTTTTTAAAAACATTTATTAATTGCATCATTCTCCATCCCGCTGCCGATGAATTTGGCTCAGGCCAAACACTTCCAATTATAAAAATACTTTTTTTCTTGGTGATATGTGTAGAATGTTCTTTCAATGATTTTGTAGGATTAAATTTAAAAAGTAATGATGTGTAAGTTAAATCATTTTCCTTTACCTACTTCAAAACTCTCGTTATTACCCAATGCAATGCCCTTGCTGTTATCGTTATCAATTATTTTTAATTCTGTGCCTGCAATTTCGTTTATGCCTGTTAAAACTAGTGCTGCCAAATCTGAGCCGTTTACTGTTGCTTCATTTTCTACAATTGAATTGCTTTGAATAGATTTATTTGCAATATTCTTTATCTTAGAATACAAAAATTCTTTTGGACTAAGAAAGTTATTTTGTTCCTCCGTTTCATTTTCAATTGTAAGCTCAATTGGCATTGGAATATTTATAGCAACGCTGCTTTTTGCTAACTCTATTTTATTATTAGATGTAGCTATAATAGAAGCTAACTTCAATTCAAGTGTTGGTAAAATTTGTCGTTTAATTCTATCTACTTCCTCAATTTTTGTCTCTAATTTAATTGTTGATTTTGCAATAAACCCATTTTGTGCTTTGTTATTATTTTTAGTGGTTGATAAAGACTTAAACTTAGATTTAACTGAAGTTGAAGATTGAATTTCCTTAGATTTATTATCATACTTGGCTAAAGCTATTTTTGTATTATTTGAATTATTGTTTTCTTTAGTATAAAAGTTAAAAGAAAATCCAATTGCAAT
>CAIMMJ010000201.1 GCA_903842515.1 uncultured Bacteroidota bacterium
AAAGAAAAAAAGAAAAAAAGTGTTTTCACTCTTTTTATTAACTACGCAAAAAATCCTTGGGTAGTTTTAATCTTTGTTGTTTTATTTGGTTTAACCGTATATTATTTATTGGGAGAAACAGGAACAAAATCGGGAAGATCGCCAGTAGAAAACGCAAAAAATGTTAATCAATCTGTAAAAGAAAAAAAAGGGAAATAGTAAATGAAAGACTCTACAAAATACAGTATTTCTCCGAGAAGCGGAAGGCTTAGAAAAAAAGTTAAACTAGACGATTTTAAAAATAAAGACGATTTTGACAACAGCAAAAGAAATCATAAAATTATTATTGCAACTATTATTTTGCTGATGATGATTGTACTGTATTTTTTCTATGATTTTATGTCAAGTAGTACACATCAACAAAAATAATTAACACAGAAAACTAAATGTACCCTACAATAACAGATTTAATAAAAGACTTATTCGGACTAAATATTCCACTTCCTATTCAAACATTCGGTTTTTTTGTAATGATAGCTTTTATAGTCTCGGGATATTTTTTGGGCGAAGAACTAAAACGAAAACATATTTTAGGTTTATTGCCTGCAATCCGGGCAAAGCAAAAAATTCAGGAAAAAGCAAACTTAGTTTCATATTTTGTTCCTGCCGCAATTGGATTTCTTATTGGCTTTAAAATAATTGAAGGTTTTATGCACTACTCAGATTTAGTTGCAAATCCGCAAGAATTTATACTATCGTCAAGGGGTAACGTTATAGGTGGTATTTTGGTTATGCTCTATTCTATTTGGAGCAAATACAAAGAAGATAAAGCGGCTTTAGAAAATCCAAACAATACTTCTGAACCAGTTTTTGTTTTGCCACAACATCACGTTGGGAATATTGTAATAATTTCTGTTGTTGCTGGATTTTTAGGTGCCAAAATTTTTCATAATCTCGAAAATTTAAACGAGTTTTTAAGCGACCCACTAGGCTCCTTAGTATCGTTTAGCGGACTTACATTTTATGGCGGATTAATAGTAACTACAATAGCTTTGTATGTTTATAGTACAAAAAATCAAATGTATTTTCCGCATGTAATGGATTCTGCAGCACCTGCATTAATAATTGGTTATTCTATTGGAAGAATTGGATGCCAATTGAGTGGAGACGGAGATTGGGGAATAAATAATTTAGCATCAAAACCCAATTGGATGAGCTTTCTACCCGATTGGATGTGGGCTTTTAGATTTCCTCATAATGTTATTGGCGATGGAATTCCTATTCCGGGTTGCGAAGGACCTCACTGCAATCAGTTACAATTTCCTGTTTATCCTACTGCTTTTTATGAAACAATAATGGCATTTTTAATCTTTTTGTTCTTGTGGGCCATCAGAAAAAAAATAAACAAACCATTGGTAATGTTTTCTATTTATCTTTTTTTAAACGGTTGCGAAAGATTTTTAATTGAGCAAATTAGAGTAAACACAGAGTACAATATTTTAGGCGGTATTACACAAGCAGAAATTATTTCTTTTATTTTTATAATTACCGGCGCTGTTGGTTTTTTCTACTTTAGAAGTAAAGAATTAAAACCACCAATGATGGTTTAGAAATGGAAAAACTAAATCAATTTCCGTTTGTAAAAATAGTCATCCCTTTTTGCACTGGAATCTATTTAGGAATATTTCAAAATTTCTATTTATCGTTTTTATTTTTTGCACTGCCCTTATTGCTGTTTTTAATTTCATTATTAAAAAAATTTAAAAACAAAAGAACATGGCAAGGCACTTCCTTCTTTGTATTTTTTTTGATATTAGGAAACATTCTCTCTTTTTATAACACTGAACTTTTTAGATCCAATCATTTTTCAAAAATTGCAATTAGTAATCAAGATTACTTAATTGGGTATTTAAATGAAAGTCCAACAATAAAAGGGGAAAGTTATAAATCAGTTTTAAAAATAAATTCCGTATTAAAAGACAAAAAAAAAGTAGCTGCTGTTGGAAATTTGTTGGTGTATTTTAAAAAAGCAGATTTAAACGAAAAAATTAAATACGGTCAAAATATCATAATAAAGGCCAACTTTAATGAATTTACTCCACCTCCAAATCCATTTCAATTTTCTGCAAAAGATTATTATTATTTTAAAAACATCTACCATGTTCAGTTTTCGGATTTTGGAGATTTTAGATTTTTAAATAGTTATTCTGGCAATCCTTTTCAAAAATTTGCATTAGACACAAGAGACAATTTGATAGAATTGTACAATAAATTTAATATACCAGAAGATGAATTATCAGTTTTAAAAGCTTTGGTTTTAGGCTATGACGATGATGTAAGCGACGAAGTAATTCTTACATATTCTGCAACAGGTGTTATGCATATTTTGTCTGTTTCGGGGTTACATATTGGTGTGGTATATTTAGTATTAAGGTATCTTTTGTCATTTCTGAACGGCAATAGAAAAAAGGAATTACTAAAGCTAATTTTATTAATAGTTTTTCTTTGGGTTTATTCACTTGTTACTGGCTTTTCGTCATCAGTAGTAAGAGCTGCATTGATGTTCAGCATTTTTTCTATTGGTACTTACTATAAATTGTTTAATAATATTTTTAATATTCTTTCATTTTCTGCACTTGTACTTTTGGTTATTGATCCATTTTATTTGGCAAATGTTGGATTTCAACTTTCCTATTTCGCATTGTTAGGCATATTATTATTACAACCATTATTTGCACAATGGTATTCAAGCCAAAACTACATTGTAAATTTTATCTACTCTACAAGCACTGTTTCAATTGCAGCTACTGCTGGCACATTGGCTTTTAATCTATATTATTACCATCAATTTCCATTGTATTTTATACCTGCAAATATTATTGCAATTCCAATGTCAACACTAATTATATATGGTGGTTTTTTATTGATTCCGCTTTCTCTTCTCGGCTATATTGGCATATTATTCTCCTCGCTTTTAACAAAAATAATTACACTTTTAAATTACTCCTTAGATTTTATAGATTCACTTCCTTATTCAAATCTTCAACCTATTTCTTTTACAAAACTAGAAGGCTTTATTTTAATTGTTGCAACATTTTTTCTTACCATGTTTTTTTACCATAAATCAAAAAAATTACTGTTTGCATTTGCAGCTGTAAGTTTGATTTTTATTTTCTACAACAGCTTCTTATTTTATCAAAAATCTAATACATCTCAACTTTTAGTTTATAAAATTAAGAATCACACTGCAATTGAAATATCCTCCAGAAAAGAATCTATTTTTATTTCAAAAAAAGACTTGTTTGAAAATCAGTGGATGCAGAAATTTCATTGTCAACCTTACCGCTCAAGTTTATACATTTCGAGCACAAAATGGATAAATGATAGTATTAGTGTAAACAGAAATTATAGAACACCTAATTTTGCACTACAAGAAAATATTATTGCTTTAGGAAAGGATAAATTTTTATTACTTGATCAATCAAATTATCATCTATTGCACGAACATAAATTCATTAACAATTTTAAAGGAATTATTTTAAGCGGAACATTCAAATTTTTAAACTTGAAAAAGAAGGTAAAACCAATTTTAATTTTCGACTCCACCTTTAATAATCCCTTTAAAAGCAGCCTATTAGCAAAACTCAAAAAAAACAATCAAAATTTTTGGGATGTAACTTCCATGGGGGCATTTTTTTATGAACAAAAAAGCAATTTGATAAATAGCTAAAATAAATTAGTTTCGCAATCTAATTAAACAAACAATTATGATTGATTTAGCAGGATTCATTGCAATTTCCGGATATCCCGGATTATTTAAAGTTGTTGCACAAACAAAAAATGGCGTTATTGTAGAAGGGATTGCAGATAAAAAAAGACTTGTAGCTCATTCTCATTTTAAAATAAGTGCTCTAGAAGATATAAGCATTTATACTACCCAAGAGGATACGTTACTTTCTAAGGTTTTTAAAACTATTTTTGATAAAGAAAATGGTGGTCCAGCAATATCATCCAAAGAAACACCTGCAGAGCAAGGCAAATATTTGGAATCTGTTCTTCCAAATTACGACAAAGAAAGGGTGCATAATTCCGACATCAAAAAATTATTTTCTTGGTACAATATTCTTCAAGAAAATAACCTACTAAAGTTAAAAGAGGAATCAAATGAAACCGATGACAAAAAACCAGCTGTTGATCTTGAAAAACTAAAAGATACAAAATCAAAGGCAACAACTGCTGTAAAAAAAGATTCAGGACCCAAACCAAAAACCAATACCGGTGGACCTGCCAAAAGAACTGCTACAGTAAGAAAAACCGGTGCTTAACGCCGGTTTTTTTGTAATTATTATTTTTATCTGATGCAAAACTATAGCGAAATATCTGGGCTAAAAATTAAACGCAATTTTTTACCACAAGATTTTAGTGTTACAACATGGGAATTGTTAGAACCATTTTATTCTACCCTCCTAAAAACTACTATAAATAATAGTGAAGAATTAAAAATTTGGATAAAAAACAGAAATGAGATAGACAGCATTGTTAGCGAAGATTTCGCCTGGAGATACATAAAAATGAATTGCAATACTGCTGATGAATCATTAAGTAGTTCGTTTGAGTACTTTATACAAAATATTGAACCTAAACTGAGCCCAATTACAAACGAGTTAAATAAAAAATTTATTGAGTGTAGCTTCTCTAATGATTTAGAGGGCAGTGCCTATAAAATTTATTTAAGAAGCATAAAACGCAGCATAGAGCTTTTTAGGCAAGAAAATATTCCATTGTTTTTAGAAATAAATACGCTGCAACAAGAGTATGGAAAAGTTTGCTCCGAAATGTTGGTAAAAATTGATAACAAGGAATATACCTTGCAACAAGCTGCAAAATTTTTAGAAAACTCTAACAGGAATTTAAGGAAAGAAGTATATGAAACTATTGCCAGCAGAAGGTATTTAGACAAAGAAAAATTAGATGAACTATTAAATAAACTGATAAAACTAAGGCATCAAGTAGCGCTAAACTCTGGCTACACCAATTTTAGAGATTACATGCATGATGAACTTGGACGATTTGATTACACTGTACAAGATTGTTTATCCTTTCATGAATCTATCAAAAAAAATAGTCTTTCAATATTAGATTTTCTTGCAGATGAGAGAAAAAAAGAATTATCTGTACAAGAATTATTTCCTTACGATTTAGAGGTTGACGCTAGCGGAAAAGATGCATTAAAACCGTTTGAAAACTCTTTACAACTTATCGAAAAAACTATTCAAACGTTTGGCAAACTAAATCCATTTATTGCAAATTGCATTTTTACCATGCATAAAAATAATTATTTAGACTTAGATTCTCGCAAAAACAAAGCACCCGGAGGATTTAATTATCCATTGATGGAAAGTGGAATTCCATTTATTTATATGAACTCTGTTGGTTCACAAAAAGATTTGGTAACAATGGTGCATGAAGGTGGACACGCCCTGCACAGTTTTTTATGCAATGATTTAGAAATTTCTGGGTTTAAAAATACACCCATGGAAGTTGCTGAACTGGCATCAATGTCTATGGAATTGCTCTCTATGGAATATTGGGATGTTTTTTTTGAAAACAAGGAAGAATTAAAAAGAGCAAAAATTGATCAATTGGAAAAAGTGCTGGAAACTCTTCCTTGGGTTGCCGCAATAGATAAATTTCAGCATTGGCTGTATTTAAATCCCACACATTCAAATACTGAAAGAGAAAACAAATGGAATGAAATATATGACGAATTTTCTTCCAGTATTATTTCCTTTAAGGGCTACCAAAATTTTAAAAAAAATATGTGGCAAAAACAATTGCACATCTATGAAGTTCCGTTTTACTACATAGAATATGGAATAGCACAATTAGGAGCAATTGCAATTTGGAGAAACTTTAAACTAAACAAGGAAAAAAGTATTGAGCAATATATGAATGCTTTAAAACTTGGTTATTCTAAAACAATAAAAGAAATTTATAGTACTGCGGGAATTAAATTTGATTTTTCTCCGGCTTATGTAAAAGAGTTAGCTGACTTTGTTAAGAGTGAGTATGAGAAGTTGTAGCCAAATAAAAATATTAA
>CAIMMJ010000202.1 GCA_903842515.1 uncultured Bacteroidota bacterium
AGGAATAAAAGGCGATACTGCAACTAATACACATAAAGCTGCAACGGTTGAAACTGGTGCAACGGTTATGGTTCCTTTGTTTGTGAATCAAGGAGAAAAAATAAAAATAGATACCAGAAACAATTCTTACTCTGAGAGAGTAAAGTAGTATTTATTTGTTTATGAAAATTATGGTCTGTCTTTAGCAATATAGACAGACCTTTTTAGTTGTATGAAGTCTTAAAAATTAAAGCATTGGAAATTCATCGTTCAACAGAAAATACTATTAGCACTGTGCTAGTTTTTTTGTTGGGTTTATTGTGTGGCTTATACTTTTTTGTTTTTAATATCATTGGTTTTGATTTTCAATTTTTCCCCGGCGACCTGGGAGATGCAAGATTTAACATGTATATTCTTGAACATGCCCATAAGTTTTTGATGGGAAAGGAAAGTTCGCTTTGGGAAGCTCCGTTTATGTTTCCCGAAAAAAGTGTAATTACCTATTCAGATAATTTAATTGGAACAGCACCTTTTTATTCGTTGTTTAGGTTGATTGGGAATGACAGAGAAACGGCTTTTCAACTTTGGTTTATCTTGATGTGCGGTTTTAACTATTTGTTTGGTTTCCTATTTTTTAAAGATGTATTTAAAAATAGTTTTTCGGCTGCACTAGGAGCATTTGTTTTTGCGTTCTCCCTTGCACTCTATTCTCAGATTGCTCATGCACAAACGTTTCCAAGATTCCCATTGGTGCTAAGTTTTTGGATGATGTATAAATTTTTTAATAAGCAGATGGCACATCATTTATTTCTATCGATTTTCTTTTTGGTGTATCAATTTTATTGCTGTTTGTATTTAGGATTTTTGCTATTTGTGCCTATAGCTTTATCTCTTTTTTTTATTTTATTTAGTAAGAAAGAAATTCTATTAGAAAAGGTAAAAGATAAAAAATTTGTATTGAGCATTATTAGTTCTGTCTTTATAAATTTGCTATTATTGCTTCCTTTGATGCTTCCTTATTATTATCACACAAAAAAAATTGGAATGCATTATTTTAGCGAAGTGGTGGAAAGTATTCCAACATTTTTATCTTATTTTTCGAGTGTAAAAGGAAGTTTGTTCTGGGATTTTTTATCAGAAATAAATATAAAACAAGCAGCTTTTTGGGACCATAGAATATTTGTTGGAACGGTATCAATGTCATTACTTATTTGGTTTTTATACAAATATTTTAAAAGGACAATAACAGAAAAGAAAGTTGGAAATAATTTTGAATGGTTAATTTTTGCGGTTACACTGTTAACGTATATTTTGTTTTTTAGAATTGATAAATACACATTGTACATTTTGCTCTATAAAATTCCTGGTTTTGGTTCTTTAAGAAGCATTACAAGAATAATAAATGTTGAGTTGTTATTTGTATCATTTGCTGTTGCAAGTTTTAGTGATTTTATAACCAAGAAATACTCTAATTTTTCTAAAATTATTTTTGCTTCACTGTTATTGGTTCTTATTTTAGACAATTATTTTTATTCTAAATCAACTCATAGAACATCAAAACAGTTAGCACAAAATAGAGAAAGTAAATTGATTGCAAAATTAAAAAATGTGCCAAAAAATTCAGTGATTTCTTATGAGCCAAGCAATACAGAAAATAGTATAATAGATTACCAAATTGATGCCATGCTTGCAACACAAACACTTGATTTGAATTGCCTAAATGGATATACTTCAACATCACCACCAAACTATGAAAATTATTGGAAACATCCTGATAGTTTATCAAGAGCTGAGTGGTTAAAAAACAAGGATTTGGATAAAAAGAAAATTTGTGTAATGCACTAAATTATTCTAAGGTGTTTACCTGATATCCCAATTTTCTAAGTTGATTTATTATTCCTGTTTCTCCACCCAAATGTGCAGCACCCACGGCAATAAAAGTAGAATTTTTTTTTACTAATTTATCCAATATAGGAACCCATTTTTTGTTCCTGCTAAACAACAGTTTTTCTGCATCTAATTCTTTGGTGGCTTGAGCTGCCATTTCATCCACATTTCCCGTTTTATATAGCAGCAGTAATTCTCTGAACTCTTTCATTAAATTTAATTCGCCGTATAGCTCTTCTAATTGTTTTTCTATTGAAATGCTATCAAATATGCTCAATTGGTCGTCTATAGTTTCTAATCCTACATTTTTTATTTTTTTCCCGCTTGCCAGTTTTTCAATTTCTTTGTCGTAGGTTTTAAAATCGCCAATCATATCTTTTACCAGCATGCTTGTTGCAAAATATGGTTTGAGTCTAAAGTATTGTGCAATTTTTTTATCGCTCAATTTCACAGAATCTTTGCAATAGGTTTCTAATTTCTTGTAGTCTTCTGGATTCATAAAATCTTTGATAGATTTTTCATCAGGTAAGATCATTTTTTTTGCCAAAGAAACTTGTTTAAGCAATGGAATATTCATTTCTATTTCTGTTGCTAATATTTTTGTTGAAAGCAATTTTTCTTGCAGCGTTTTAGGAATAAAAAATTCTTTTTCCGGAATTAAATGCATTGTGCCAAAAATGTAACTTTTATTTTTTAAGCCATTGCCCGAAATTTCCCAAAGCAATCCATTTCCTCCTGCATTCTGAGAAAATGTAGTTGCACTCTTAAACGCTAACGCTATAATAATTGGAACTATTAATTTACTTTTTGCCATTTTATACGATTGATTAAATTTTTGCAAAAATAAATGAATTAAATCCTAAGGAGTGGAATAAATCTGTTATTTCTACTCTTGTTTTTTTAAATTTAAATAAAAACAGGACAAGACTTTTTTAGTGGAAGCCTTTCAAAAAATGTATTTAACTTATACCGAATACAAATTTCAAATGCTCCTCTTGAGTTTGTTACATTTTTAAATTTACTGCTGTTCACATCATACGAAACTGCCAGCTCATAATTGTCAAACATAAAACTTGGCTGTATAATTATAGCATCTTTTTGTCTGTAAAAAAGTCCAATTCCAATGGCTTTGGTAATTCCCTGATTTCTGTTTAATACATGTATATAACTTATACCATTTATTAAATTGCTTTGTACTTTTTGCTTTTGAAACAAAGAGTTTAATCTTAGGAAATTATTATCGTTTAAAATATAATCTATCGAAAGCAAAAAGTTGTTTAATCTATTGAAAGAAGGTATAGAATTTTTTACCCACTCTTTGTTTTTGTCCATTAGTATCATTCTTGAAATGCCAAATTGGATGTTTCTAAATTTTCCAATTTTACTTAATGTATAGTTTAATGAAATTAACGAAGAAGGAATATATACAGATAGTCTTGAAAAATTTTCTCCATTTATATTTACGTTGCTGTATGTTCCATTTTGGTATTGTTCGTCAAACGTCATTTTGGTGGGGTCAACAGAGAATGATTTTATTCCGGGTGAAAGGCCAAATGATATAAAATTATTGCTTAGAAGTTTGTAATGTATAGCAGCTGGAATAAAAATTTCTGTTCTAGAATAGGAAACATCGCCAGCCTTATCGCTGTTAAATTGTATACCTATATTATAGTTTAAGAATTTTAATTTTCCGTGTTTATTAACGTTTATACTTGCGGTATTGTAATTTACCGGAACTGTTCTGTATTGATTTCTGTATCCTGCAGCGGCAGTATAACCCATAAATTGCGGGTTTGATGAAGCTGAATTAAAGTTAGTGTTTAAAAAATGAAAAGCAGAAAAATGTAAATCTTGTGAATTTGAAATGCTGTAAACAAATAAAAAAAAGATAAGGCTAAATTTTGTTTTCATTTTATCTTAATAGTGTAACGTTGCCTTGTTTGTAAAATTCATCTCCACTAAAGCATCTGCCATTAATAACATAACCATATACACCAGGTTCCACAAATTTGTCGTTTGTTTTTCCATTCCAACCGGACGATTTTTCTGAACCTGCATAAACTTCTTTTCCCCAGCGGTCAAAGACTTGAAGGGTATAGGTTACCAATAAATCTCCCCTTGGTAAAAAGAAATCATTTTTTCCGTCACTGTTTGGAGAGAAGGTATTTGGAACAAAAACAAGTGGTTCTGGACAGCCTTTTGCAATAACAATTACTCTTATTGTATCACTTGCTGTGCAGCCCAAAGAATCGGTTGCGGTGTAACGGAACAGGGTTGACGAATTAGGACTTACATTAGTTGAAATTCCAGACACGGGATTTACTAGATTAACCGGTTCCCAAAAATTAGAACTTCCGGCAAAATTTGTAGTGAGAACCGATTTATTTCCTTGAATAATTGTATCTGGATTCGCACTTAAATCAATAGATGTGGAGTTAAAATCTGAAACTCTAATTTTTGTATTTAAGATTTTAACACAAGTATCTCCAGTTTGAGCTATGGAAAATAGTTGAACAGTAAAAGTTGTTGTGGAATCTATTGTAGCAATTGGATTTGAAATACTGTCGTTGTTTAAAAACTGAGCTGGTGTCCATTTATAGAACAAACCACCACTGGCATTTAATTGAATTGTTTTTTGAGGAGAACAGAGCGTTGCATCTTGGGAAATTGAAAAATTTGAAAATGGAACTATGTTTACTGCACTGCTAAAAGTTTTGGTGCAACCGTTCACTGATTCTATTGTAAGCGAAACATTATACAATCCGGGACTTTGAAAAACATGTATAGGATTTTGTTCTTCGGAAGTTTGATTGTCGCCAAAATCCCAAGTATAAGTAAGAGGAGAATTGTTAGAGATTGAACTAAGATTTGTAAACTCTGCCGAGCCAAAACACTCGTTGCTTAAAAAACTAAAATTTGCTACCGGATTTTCATAAACAACAACTGTTTTTGTAATGGAATCAATTTCGGTAATTACATTATCGCAAAGTAAATTACTAAAAGCAATTAATTTAATTTGATAGGTTCCCGGTGCGTTAAATGTAATTGAAATGTTGTTATTTAACGTATCTACACTTCCGTTGGGTAGTATCCATTTAAATTTTCCGTATTGCTGAGATAAGTTGTTTGCATTAAAATTAAAAGGAGCACATCCAGCGGTATCAGAAACACCTATGTTTGCAGTTACTGTGGGCACTTTAAAATCTAATTTAAAAATTCCATTGTTGCAATTTGGACCTAAATCATTTTCTGCCCATGCATTTGCAGTAGTAGGAAAATCATTAGAACTGCCACATCCCGCACAAACAGACTGGTAAACAATTCCTGTTTTATCAAATCTGCTGGTACCTCCATCCACATGGTCACTGCCTAAAATGCCACCAAAGTATGTTCCGTAAAGCAATGCTGTGGCTCCAGTATCTAAAACCGCTAAATAAAAATCATTGCCATCAGTTGTGTTTTTTATAGCATCGCTTGTTATGGGCATATTTTCCATTAAACTGTTTGGAATTAAGTTTCCACCCCAACCGCTGATGTATATTCTGTTGCAGTTGTCTACTAAAAATGCACCTGGAGAAATATTAATACCCGCACCGTTTCCTATTAAGCTATTGAATAGAAGGCTGCTTAAATTTGAATTAAAACAGCAGATAAATTGCCCTGAATTTGGAACTGCAAACACATTATTAACCACTGGCATTATTCCACTTGTTTGACCATATCCATAAATTCTGCCGTAAAAATCTTGCTGAACAAAATATACTTGGTCAAAATCGTTTGTTCCAAAATAGGAAATGGAATTGTTTATTGGATTGTCAATGTCAATATAGGCAAGGTATCCATCACTTAATCCTCCTTGGTAATTTTGCTGAAATGTATTTGCTGTTACCGGAAAGTTTATGGAATTTGTGCCTCCCCCTAAACAAATTCTATTGTTGGATTGAACGTATATTGCATTGCCACAATCTTCTAAACTGCCACCTAAATAAGTGCAGTAAAGCAGTTGCGTAAGATTGCTGTTTAATTTAAGTAACAAAGCATCTTGAGTACCTTGCATGGTGTTTTGAATTGCGTTTGCGGAAGTACTTATATTGTTTGAATTTGTTGTAGTAAAAACATATACATTATTGTTTTCATCTAAATTTATTTCACCTCTAAACTCATCACCATAATTTCTGAGTAAAGATCCTGCCGCATTGTTTACAGCATCCGAATTATTCCCTCCAAAAAAAGTAGAGGACATAAGTGTTGTTCCACTTGCGTTAAATTTAGAAATGTAACCGTCGGCTCCACTGGGGAAAAAGCAAGAGATGGAACTTAAATTAAGTTCGGGTCCGCCACTAAAAATTGTTTGGTAATTCCCAGAAATTATTGGAAAATTTGTTGAACCAGTAGAGCCAAAAACAAACAATTCTCCCTCGTTGTTTGCCACCATGCTGTGAATAGATTCTGCAAAATCGCCACCTAAAAATGTGCAATAAATTAATTGCTGACCATCCGGCTGATATTTTAAAATTCCAATATCCGGAGAACCATAGTTGATTGTTGAAGACGCAGAATCGTCAAATGCTCCATTGGTAGTAGGAAAATCAAATCCAAAAACTGTTCCTGCAGAGTAAGCATTGCCCTGGTTATCATAAGTTGCAGACATCCCAAAATTATCTGCCAGGGAACCGGAGTAAGAACTAAAAACTAGGGTTGGGTCTATTTCTAATTCATAGCTTGAATCGTATCCGTTTGGAAATTCAAATGAAACACAATTATTTTCATCTAATACAAAACTACATTCAACAGTTTTTTTTATGCCATTAATATATTGAAAAGCAATTGCATTCATCTCTTGAATTTCGTTGAACGGAGTTTGCAGGATTAAAACATTTTGTTTTACTTTTAATTTTAACTCTTTGCTGTATTTGATCGAAAATTTTTTGTGGTCGCTGTTGGCCTTTAAAAAGTAGGACGATTTTATGGCATTTGTTTTTCCTTCAATTTCAATTCGCACAGGAAATGAATTGTCTCTCAAAATTAATTTAGAATATTTTCTAACATTGCTTTGCCATTTGTTTTTATCGCTACCCAAAAAATAATTTTCGTAGTCTTCTGTAGGAAATAATTTTTCTGCATTAAAGTTGGCAGACTTATTATCGAACTGCGGTTCAGCACTAAAGGCAAATGCCAAAGGATGTTGTAATTTTTTAGTGCTTGGATGATTATTGTTTTGTGGATTACTAAAAATAAATTGAAGCAAATTTTTAGTTACAAATAAATTTCCACCTTGCAGTTTAGAGCTGGCAATTATGTTTTCTTGCCATTGACCTTTATTTTCTGAAAAAGTAATTTTTTGGTTTGCAGAAGTTAAACTAAAAATAAATACCGATAGAAATGTTGTAGTAAATTTAAAATAATATTTTTTGGAGGCAAACATGAACCAAAGTTAATTATTTATTTAATTCAAAGAAAACAATAAATAATTGTAGAGGATAGAGAAAAAAAATTTTCATCAAAGTGTTAGCTTAACTGCTTATTTATTGATTGTTAAATATCAAAAAATTTATAAAT
>CAIMMJ010000203.1 GCA_903842515.1 uncultured Bacteroidota bacterium
AGATTCTTTAACTCTTTATTTTAATAAAAAAATAGAATTAGATAGTTTAAACTTTTCAATAAATGAAAACGGTACAGTGTTGGATACTTTTTACACAAAAACAATTTCTTACGATAAAGTTTCCAGAACAAGAGGAAAAGGAACATCAAACCCATTTTTTTTAAAAATAAAAAAAGAAGAGTTTAATTTCCTGGACAATTCTGGGTTTGTTTTCTCAACAACTTATCCTATTTTAAGTATTGATACCTCAAAAATAAAAATTACTTGCGGAAGTAAATTCTATAATCCTTCTGTAAAATATATGGATGACTCTAAAAGAAAATTTAAGCTGATATTTAATTGGTTAGAAGATAGCATTTACCAAGTTAGATTTGATTCATTATCCTTTATAAGTTTTTTGCCTGAATTAAAACACGACAGTACTTCCATAAAATTTACTGTTCCAAATAAATCTATAGCCGGTGGGATAAAATTAAAAATGATTTTGCCAGGTAATAAAGACTTCTATTTATTAGTGCTAAAAGATTCAAGAGGTACAGCAATAAAAGAAGTAAAAATTAATGAAAATACCGAAATTGATTTTGGACTATTTTTGCCGGCCACATATAAAATAGAGTTAATTGAAGACAGAAACAAAAATGGGAAATGGGATACAGGAAATTTTTATCAGAATTTACAACCCGAAAAAATTATTAAATTTGCTAAAGAAATTAGTGTAAGAGCCAATTGGGATTCAGAAGAAATTTGGGAACCTTTTAATAATTCAGCAGAGAAAAAAAACAATACAACTAAAACTAAGTAGAGTATTTTAGTTGACACATGATAAAATGATTTATAAATTCTTTAAAAATATTTTTCTTTTTTTAGTATTGTTTATCTTGCTTTTTGCTTCAAGCGGAGTTTCATTTTATAAAATGATTTGCTCATCTGGCAATGTAACACATTCCTTTGTGGAATTTGACAATTGTGTTGAACTTGAAATTGAAGCACAAACATCTTTCTCCAACAAGTGCTGCGATTTTATTGTTGATTTTATTAAGGTGGACTGCTTTATAAATGTCTTTAATTTTATTTGTTTTTTATTATCAGTTACACTAATTATCAGCTTAATCAAGCATGCTTTCTATTCAAATACAAATTTAATTTTCTGTTTAAAATTTATTTGGCCTCCACCCATTTTCCATAAATTTTCTTATCTAAAAAACTCCTCTACTTTTTTATCTTGTTTTACTATTTGATGTCTACTTTTTGAATCCAATCAAAAAGAATTTTTACAAATATCAAGTACAATGAAACATTTAAAAATAAGTTTAACATTTTTGATTTTCTATAATTTTTTGTATTCGCAAAATACCTTAGAAGGCAAATTGTTTTTTATAAACAAACAAGAAAATAAAGAATACATCATTGGAGCAAGTATTGAAAGTATAAGTAACAAAAACTTTGCTATAAGCGATTCTGCAGGATATTTTAAAATAAATGTAACTACTCCAGAGAAAATAGTATTTAAACAATTTGATTTTTTAATAGACACCATCTTTTTGGAGAAAATTGTAGACTTTAAAATATATGAGTTTGAACTCAAACCAAGTAAAAGAATTACAGAAGTAGTAATTGAAGAGAAAATAAATTCGCTTAAACGTTCTGGTTACAATACTATAAACACAGAAAGTATAGGAAGCGTAGAGTTAAAAAAGGCAGCATGTTGTAATTTGGCCGAAAGCTTCGAAACAAATAACTCCGTAGATATTGTTATGAGCGATGGTGTTTCTGGAGCAAAGCAAGTTTCTATGCTTGGATTAGATGGCATTTATACTCAAATTTCTGCCGAAAACATTCCATTGGTTAAAGGATTAAATTCATCATTTGGATTGTCGTTAGTGCCTGGAACTTGGATAAGTAACATAGATATTTCCAAAGGAACCGGAAGTGTTGTAAATGGGTTTGAAGGCCTTTCGGGTATTATAAATGTAGAGTATTTAAAACCTGATAAATCTGATGTTTTTTTTGCTAACATTTATCAAAATTCATTGGGAAGAACAGAAGCCAATTTTCATTTTGCAAACAAAATAAATAAAAAAGCTTCCAATATTTTGTTTTTGCATTACAACAACGTTTGGAAAAAAAACGACTACAACAACGACGATTTTATTGATGTTCCAATTGGAGAACAACTAAATATTTTTGATAAATGGAAATGGCAAAACAATAAGTTTATGGTTCAAGCAGGAGCAAAAGCTGTGTATGAAAATAAAAATGGAGGACAGCTTGCTTACAATAAAAACAATGACAGATTTGGAGGTAAGATCTACGGAATAGAAATAACAAACAAACAAATTGAGGGATTCTCTAAAGCAGCGTTGTTGTTTCCAAATAAACCATACAGGGGTTTAGGTTGGATAAATAATATGAAATTGTTTGAACAAAATTTAGTTTTTGGAAATAAGCAGTATTTTGGAAGTCAACAAAGTTTTTATTCTAATATAATTTATCAAGACATTATTGGCGATACAAGAAAAAAATATAAAACAGGTGCATCGTTTATTTCTGATTATTATAATCAAAACTACAACGACTCAATTTTTAGAAGACAAGATTTAATTCCGGGAATTTTTGGTGAGTTTGAATTTGATAACATAGAAAAAGTTTCTTTCAGCTTGGGCGCAAGAGCAGATTATTACAATAAATTTGGAATGTTTTACACGCCAAAGTTTAATTTTAGATATTCCATTTCTTCAAAGGATGTTGTAAGATTAACATTTGGCAAAGGCACAAGAATTGCAAATGTTTTTATGGATAATACCGGCATTTTTGCTAATCAACGCCAAGTAAAAGTATTAGAAGATTTAAGACCAGAAAGTGGATATACTTATGGTTTATCTTATGCTAAAAACTTTCGTATTTCTAATGTTAAGTTCGATTACTATTTTGATTTGTTTCGAACACAATTTGTTAACCAAGTGGTATTAGACTATTTTGAAAAACACAACAGAGTCTATATCTATAATTTAAAGGGGTCTTCTTATTCAAATACCTTTCAAACAGAAATCCAAGCGAACATCTCCAAAAATTTTGAAGCTAGATTTGGCTACAAATATTACGACATAAAAACCGATTATTTATCAGGTAAATTTGAAAAACCAATGATTTCTAAAAATAGATTTTTATTGAATTTAGCCTATAAAACAAGATTTGAAAAATGGAAGTTAGATTTTACTACCCGATATTTAGGTAAAGCCAGAATGCCAGTAGGAGAAAATCATTTGCACAGTTTATACCATTATGAAAACTTTTCTCAAGGTTTCTTTGTTTTGAATTCTCAAGTAACTAGAAAGTTTAAATTTTTTGATGTGTATTTAGGCGGAGAAAATTTGTTAAATTATATTCAGTCAGATGCAATTGTTTCTAACGAAAAACCGTTCTCAGATATTTTTGATGCAACAATGGTTTGGGGCCCAATAACAGGAAGAGTAATTTATGTAGGTTTTAGGTACTCAATAAAATAAAAAAATAATTTATTAAAGTGGAAAATTTAAAAGATTCAACAGAATTAAACGACAACAAAATTTTAGAACTTCGTCCATCCTTGGCGTTAGAAATTAATTTTAGCAACGACACAGAAAAATTTCAGAATACAAGCCTCCGCCCAATTTTAAAATTTTTGCACAATACCTTATTGCAGGTGTTTAATGAAGAATGCAACTATAAAAACTTGAATCCAATTGCCACCAATGAAATGGAAACAAGGGAATGGTTAAAATTAAAATTTTCAAAAAATTTAGAGTTTAGAAATACCATTTCAGGAATGGTAATCTCACTATTAACCAAAAAAGAACTTAAAATATATTTTCGATACAAGAACGAATTCAACCGCAGAATTTTTACAATGGCATTAGAGAGAATTGCAAGTGCTATTCACTCTTAAAAAGCATCGTCAGAAGGCGGAATATCGTTTATTTTAGATGCAAGAGTTATGGATGGAGGATTATTAAAATCATAATTTGGCTTTAGCGGGAAGCCACTGTTGCCATCGTCATTGTACAACTGATTATCATAATCTTGAAATTTTGCTAAGTGTGCAACAAACTTCAATTTTACGTCTTTTAATGAACCGTTTCTGTGTTTTGCAATAATTAATTCTGCCATTCCTTCTGTAGAGTTTCCCTGCTCATCCTGATACAACTGGTAATATTCCGGACGATAAATAAACAATACCATGTCGGCATCCTGCTCAATTGCACCCGATTCTCTTAAATCCGAAAGTTGAGGCCGTTTATTTCCTCCTCTTGTTTCAACGGCTCTACTCAACTGCGAAAGAGCAATTATTGGAATGTCTAACTCTTTGGCTATTGATTTTAATGAACGAGAAATTGAACTTATTTCCTGTTCTCTGTTTCCCTTTCCCTCGCCACCTGCAGTCATCAATTGCAAGTAATCTATCACTACCATTTGAATGTCGTGCTGAGCTTTTAATCTTCTGCACTTTGCCCTTAATTCAAAAATATTCAGTGCCGGTGTATCGTCAATAAACATTGGCGCTGCAGTAAGTTTAGAAATTTGAGAATTTAATTGTTGCCATTCATGTGCTTTTAAATCTCCTTTTCTAAGTTTATCGGCCGGAAATTCCGTTTCACTAGAGATTAACCTATTTACCAACTGCACCGAACTCATCTCTAAAGAAAAAACAGCAATTGGCTTATTAAACTCCACAGCAATGTTTCTGGCCAAAGAAAGCACAAATGCTGTTTTACCCATACCCGGACGTGCCGCCAAAACTATTAAATCTGATTTTTGCCAGCCGTTTGTAACTCTATCTAATTCTGTAAATCCGCTAGGAACACCACTTAAGCCATCTTTTTGAGTCATGGCAGTTTCAATTTGTTTAATTGCCTGACTTACCAAGGTGGACATTGAATCGTAATTTTTACGGATATTACTCTCTGCAATAGCAAACAAATTACTCTCTGCAGTATCTAACAATTCAAAAACATCGGAGGTATCTTCGTAAGCATTTTTTACGGTTTCTGCGGATATTCGTATTAATTCTCTTTGTATAAATTTTTGAGAAACAATTCTTGCATGGTATTCAGCATTTGCTGCAGAACCTACTCTATTGGTAAGTTGCGTTATATAATAAGCACCACCAACAATTTCTAACATTCCATCTTTTCGGAGTTGGCTGGTAACAGTAAGCAAATCTATGGGCTCTGTAGCTTGAAAGAGGGTCATCATTGCCCTAAAAATATGTTGATGTCCTTCTTTGTAAAAACTCTCGGGCTTTAACACATCAATAACAGCATTTACGGCATTTTTCTCCAGCATCATTGCACCAAGCACGGCTTCCTCCATTTCTATTGCTTGAGGTGGAATTTTACCAAACTCGTTTGACATAAAAGAGATGTCCCCTTTTTTTACTCTGTTCTTATTAAATTTTCCTTGACTGCTTTCAATAATATTCATTTAACAAAATTAGCTTGATTTAAAGGAATAATTTAATTTGTGAATATCTTTTTTTGGGTTCTAATTTTTAAGCACTTAGCCGATTTTGACTATTTATTTTGTAGTTTAATCAAGCATTCCCAATAAACTTATCTTACTAAATTACTCATATCTCTTAAAATTCCCTAAATCACATTTACCTTTGCAATAATAAACGATTTACTCGTTTACAATCAAAAATTACGCAAATGGAAAAAACAATTTTGTGGGCAGACGATGAAATGGATTTGCTAAAAGCTCATCTTCATTTTTTAAAAGAAAAAGGATACCATGTAATTACAGCTACCAATGGCTCTGATGCACTGGATATTATAAAAACCCAAGACGTAGATTTGGTTTTGCTGGATGAAAATATGCCAGGATTTTCGGGATTGGAAACGCTAACTAAAATTAAACAAATTAAACCCGATTTGCCTGTGGTAATGATTACCAAAAGCGAAGAGGAATCCATCATGGAAGATGCTATTGGTTCTAAAATTTCCGACTATTTACTAAAACCTGTCAACCCCAAACAAATTTTATTGTCCATTAAAAAAAACCTGGATAACAAAAGATTAATCAGCGAAAAAACTACCACAAATTACCAACAAGAATTTAGGCAGTTGGGAATGACTCTAGGCGAAAATTTAAATGTTGAGCAATGGAAGGAATTGTATCAAAAGCTTATTTTTTGGGAATTAGAATTAGAAAAATCTCAAGATGAAAGTATGTTTGAGATTCTTACCATGCAAAAAAACGAAGCCAATACGCTGTTCTTTAAATTTATCGAAAGAAATTACATCAATTGGGTTAGCGGCAAAGACATTCATGCACCTGTAATGTCTCACACCTTATTCAAAAATAAAGTAGCTCCTATTCTCGAGGAGAACGATTCTGTGTATTTTATTTTAATTGACAATTTAAGGTACGATCAATGGAAAACCATAAGCACGCTTACCAATGAATTGTTTAAAATAGAATCAGAAGAAATGTATTATTCCATTTTGCCCACTGCAACTCAATACGCCAGAAACTCATTGTTTGCAGGCCTA
>CAIMMJ010000204.1 GCA_903842515.1 uncultured Bacteroidota bacterium
GAAACTAACACCAAAGTAGAATTTATTTTTTAAAACATAATCTACATCAGTTTTGTAATTAAACGAATTATAGTATTGCAAATAATTTAGGTTTATAGTATTATATCCTGCCAATAAAACTGGTGGATATTTTTTTAATCTAACGGCAGAAAACAATTTATTTGATAACAGGCTATCTTGTGATTTTAAATTAGCTCCTGATTTACTTTCTGTTTTCTGTTTTTGAGTATTTGTACTTACATATTCGTAATTATTAATACTATGCAACACCACTTCATTTAAACTTTTAAGAAAATCAGATTTCTTATTTTGTTTTAAAAAATTTGTAGCGTTTTCTTTTTGCTGTATCTTATCTTCTGTTGATTTTATTAAATTTTTATTATTGTTGGTTGTTTGAACTTGTTTCTTAGTATTAAGTTTGCCAATAGTATCATTCAATTTTTTATTTACGCTTTTACTATTTTTAATTTGTGATTCTTGAAAATATTGGAACGTAAAAATTGTAGAAAAAATAAATAGTGATGCAGCAAAAAAAACAAGTAAAAACTTCCTATTTCTTTTTTTATAAAAATCATCCACAGTTTTTTCTACATCTGGCCAAAAACTGTCAGCGTCAGGAATATTGTGTTGGTTAAATTTTTCCATTTATTCTACTTTTGGTATTCAAATAAAAATATTATAAAAAAAACAAGAACTGCAACTATTCTATTTTTCACTAGCAATTCTTTTAATTTAATTTTTGCATTTCTGTAATGCACCCTGCATGTGTTTTCATTTATTTGTAATTTTTCTGCAATTTCTTTGTGCATAAAACCATCAATTGTATGCATTACAAAAATTGTTCTCGAAAGGCTTGGAATTTTATGCAAGGCCTCTAAAACGTCTGAACTTAAATCTTTCTCCAAATTAAACTCTTCTTCATGGTTATTGTAATTTTGGTATTCACTAGTAAGTAAAATTGATTCACGGTATTTTTTATTTTTTCTGTATTCATCAATTATATAATTTACCGCAATACGTGAAATCCAAAAATTAAATGTTTTTATTTCCTTTTTACTCGTGATAAATGAATCTAGATTAGTTAATATTTTTAGAAAAATCATATTTACTGAACTCTTAATATCTTGATCGTTGCTGTAATACCTTTTACATACCAAATAAATTATTGGGAATACTTTTTTGAACAATAGATAATGAGCTTTTCTATCGTTTTTAGTACTTTGTAGTAAAAGTTCTTCTAACTCCATCAAGTAGCTATTTCATTTATTTTTGCATAAATTTAATATAAAATAATTAATTTTTAATTACTTTAGAATATTGATTTCCATTTACTCTCACAAAATAAATTCCACTAGAAAAATTAGAAAGATCAAAGTTATTAGTGTTGTTTTTTTGTATAATACTGTTTCCAACACAATCAAAAACTTCTAAAGATTTTACTTTGGTAGTTGAACCAATATAAAATATTCCATTGCTTGGGTTTGGAGAAATTCTTAGTTCGTTTTCTATATTCTTCGCACTGGCAGTAACCGTTGTAAAATATTCGTTTACCGTTGTATTGGTTACAACTGCAGGATTAAAATCAAAATAGATATGGGCAGTATTTTCTATTTGTGTTCCAACAGGTAAATTTGGGAGAGGTTTTATTCTATATTGTATAAATCCAATTGAACCCTCTGGATTGCTTGCACTATCTGGAAGCATTATATTGGGGAATTTAAAAGTTAGAATGCCGTTGTTTATCGTTACAGTATTAAAATGACTGTAAGCCGTTAACTGAAAAGTTTCGTGGCGAAGATTATTATCAAGTGTATCTAGAATTCTTATATTAAAAGCAGGGGCATTGCCTAAGTTTTGAAAATAGATAGTATAAGTAAACCAATCTTCAAAACCGGGTTCAACATCCTTTGGGTAAACTACTTTCATATTTGGATCATAACTGTTTACAATATTTACACAATAATTTAAATTATTATTGACATAATTTGTTTCTATGGTATCGCTTTGAATTTGCATATTCAAGCAAAGTTGATCGCCAACTGTGGCAAAAGTATCCACCAAAAATGTTAAAAAGTAATCTGAACTTGTTGAAGAAAAATCAGCTATATTAAATGTAATTGTATTTCCATTTATTACTTCATTTATGTCTGATTCTACATTTGTTAAACTAACATTGCCATTATAAGATATACTGAATGTACCACTCGTATTTGCAGCACAATTTAAACCGTACCATTGACTAATATCACCGGCATTTACTTTAAGTGTAAAAAGCTGACCAGGAAATGGAATTCCTTCAAAGTTAACTACAGAATGAATACCAACATCTTTACCGTTTTTGCATTTCAAAGAAAAGTTTACATCTTCTGCCAAGGGATTAGATGGCGTTAAACTAAACATAGTATCTATGCCCGGGAATTCACAGTCTACTTCATATACAGAACTTAAAGTATCTATTGTTGCAATATACATTCCATTGAATAACGACTCGTTGTAAATACCATTGAAAGAATACGTAGAGATAAAGTCATCGCTTATCGGATTATACAAATTTACTTTAATGTTTTGAAGTTTTACATCCACGGAATCACTTATGCAATTGTTGTTTTCATCTTTAAATGTTTTGCCAATTACACCTCGGGCAGAAGAGCAATTGAAAGGATTTATTGCTGTATCACCTAGCACACATAAAGGATGTTGCTGCATAAAATCCTGAGTCATTGCAGGCACATAATTTGGAACACATTCAAAAGGATTATTGGCATAATAAAGGGAATTTGATTCATAAAGAGAACTTGGTAAAATAGGTAAACAACTTACTTGATTATTTTCAAAATTCAAATAACTCAAAAAATTTGTAAACTGTGGAAGTGCAGAAATAAAATTATTGTGACAGTCAATGAAGTGAGAATTTTCTATATTGAGTGGCAATTCTGTTAAGAAATTATTGCTACAAATTAATGTCCTACTCCAAGGGAATATTAAAGTGTCTGCTAATGCGGGAAGTGAAGTTAATTGATTGTCACTAACAACAATGTAAGAACAATTAGTAGGGAAAGAATCTATGTGAGTAAGCTGATTATTGCCTAATTGTATAGAGTTTAAATTATTAGAGAGTATTGGCATTTGTGAAATACCGCAACTATTTGCACTAAACCATTGCATGTTCAATAGATACGTAAAATCATAACCATTAATGTTTAAAAACGGGTTATATTCAATATTCAACAATGCAATTGTATTTGGCAGCGTAGGAACTAATGATAAATTACAATTTGATAAACCAAGCTCTTCTATAGCAGGCGGATAAACATAATTGTTTGGTACATTATTTACAGACAAATTTAAAGTCTTTATTCCTGCAGGAACTGGTGGTACTGGATTTAAATTGTTTGAATTTATATCAAGATACTTTAGTGAACTTGGAAAAGAAAATGATTGAAAACTTAAATTATAACAAAAATTTAAAACTAAACTATCAAGAGTTAAAGGCATAGCGGGTAATGTAGAAAAATCAGAGCCGATAAACTTTATTGATTTCATGGTAGAAGGAAATCGCTCTACATAAATTATTATGTTACCTTCCGCACCCCCATTATATAAAGTTTCAACTCTTTTTAAACTATCAAAATACATTATTTCTTTTATACCTTGTATAGGCAGTATTTCAGCGGTAGGTAAGTATAAACTTCTTTCATTAACTACTTCATAGCAAGTTGTATCCAACATATCGCCATTAAAGCAACTAGGATATTTTTCTTGCAACCAAGATCTAAAATTTGGGTCTTGCACTTCTACATATTGTGCTTTTACATTTATAGTTAATGAAAGCAGTGTATAGAGTATACTAAACAGTTTGAATAATTTTGTTTTCATGGCTATATTTTTAAAAAGTTGTTTTATTAATTTTTAATTACTTTAGAATATTGATTTCCATTTACTCTCACAAAATAAATTCCACTAGAAAAATTAGAAAGATCAAAGTTATTAGTGTTGTTTTTTTGTATAATACTGTTTCCA
>CAIMMJ010000205.1 GCA_903842515.1 uncultured Bacteroidota bacterium
AATGTAATGGCACTTGCCTGTGTGGCCATCACCGAAAATCCAACATGGTACCAAGGCAATTGTTTGTCTGCAAGCAAAAAGGAGTCTAAATTTTTGTTGTTTCTACTTTTGTAAATTCCATAAGATACAATAGAGAACAGTGTTACAAATAAAACCCACCAATCTATGGCACTCATGCAAAATATTTAGTTAGAGAATATAGAAAGACAATCACAGCAATTAAAACAAAAATTAAAAGCAGGTACCAATTTTTCCAAGAACCCAACACGGGTGGCTTTTCTTCTTTCATTTTATTTGTTTTGAGGTAAACTAATTAAGTTCACAAAAAGTCTGTATGCACCGGGAACTCCTGCAGGAAGCTCTCTAAAAAAAGAAAGACCTGTGTAAACAAAATTCCCTTTGCCATATTTTGCTGTTATTAATGAACCTTTATTTTTATTTTCTCCAACATCATTCATTTCAAGAATAGACACATAATTTGAATCCAGTTCATTGGCAAAATAAATTCCTCTTTCTTGAATCCAATTTTCAAAATCGGTAGCAGAAATTTTATTGGGATAATTTAAAATTGGATGTTCGGGAGCTGAAAAATTAATAGCGGATTTTTCATCGGTAACTCTTTCTCTGCTGATGCTAAAAGGGTAGGGGCCAATTTTTGCAAGCAGTGGCCCAATTCTATTGTTGGTATTGTATTGCACAATTAGATTGCCACCGTTGTTCACATAATTCAACAACTTTTGATAACACACTTGCAAACGATTGTTTGTGTTGTATGCTCTAATACCCGTAACTATTGCAGCATATTTTGAAAGATCGTCATTTAAAATTTGTTCATCGCTCAGTTTAGTAATCGTGTATCCTATTTGTTCTAAACATTTTGGAACATCATCACCGGCACCTTCTATATAGGCAATTGGTTTTAATTCCTTTTTTAATTCTATTTTTTGAACATACACTTTACAATCGCTTAATACAAATTGAGAAGGAATATGGTCGTAGTTTATTCTTGCTATGCTTTTGCTGCAGGTATTTCCTTCATTTGTTAGAATAGATGCTTCTATTATTTCCTTGCCATCGCCAGCAAAAATTTCAATTTCAATACTTGTTTCGTCGCCTTTATTTAAAAGATTAATTTCGGGATTGCTTATTTTAGCTTTCCAATTTCCAGTTGTTTTTATTTCAAGCTTTCCTATTAATTTATCTTGATTAGATTTTATGTGGCATTTTATTTTTTTAGAATTACTGGAATCGAACAGGTAAAATTTTTCATCAAAATTTAGAGTGGCAATAGGCAAAATTTCAACAGGTCGGTATATTTCTCCCTTAACGGGGTCTGTGGTTTTATGAACTACTCCTCTAGAAATTGTAATTGGATAATCTTCTATTTTAATTTTAAAATTTACAGTTAGTGCGGCATCGTTTTCTGGTTTTCCTATTAATTGCAAATTAGTTGTAAAAAATAATCCTTCAACAGGTTTTTTCATTAACCAATACGGATTGCTAAAATTAATTTTATCCGAAAGTAATTCTTTGTGTTTAATGCTTAAAAGTTCATTGTTGTTTAATATTTTATTTACAACAGTATCGTTGTTATCTAAAAATGATATTTTCTCTAAACTAACGTTTATTGCACTTCGGTTTATAATTTGTGCAGTTATAGCTAAATTGCTATTTGCACTTACTGTATAATCGGAAGAAGATGCTTCTGCCCAAATTCCGGAGCAAGCAAGTATGAGCTGCTCAATTTCTTTTAATTTTATTTTTTGATAATGTATAAAATTTTCGTCGGTATTTTTTATCGAGTTTAACTCTTTTGCCAGTTCAATTAATTTAGAAACACTTAGATAAGGTTTGTTAGAGTTAAAATTTTCGATGATGCTATTTAATTTTTCTTGAAACTTTTCTGTTCCTTTAAATCTATCCCATTTTAGTGAAGTATTTTCAAAAATATATTTCACGGAATCTTTGTCAAGCTGTTTAAAGTATTCGATAGAACTGCCTCTGTTTTTTGCAGAGCCAAATCCTTGGCTTTTATGCATTGTGCGGCTTTCTGCTGCAATTTCGCCATAACTTTTTCCTAACAAAGTATTGTAAACTCCCACATCTTCTTTTATTTGATTTTCTGAAGTGGTATTGGTGCTACCAAAATTAAATGTATTCCAAAAAATATGTTTTGCTTTCCATGTTTTTGTAAATTTTAATTGTTCCTTAAATCTGTTTTCGTCTGCGGCTGCTGCAAAAGCTTCTTGAGCAATAATTGCCGATGCTGTATGATGTCCATGCCCACCTTCTCCGGTAGTGGGGAATCTGCAAATGATAATATCGGGTTTAAAGTTTCTAATGATCCAAACGGCATCAGATAATATGCTGTCTTTTTTCCAAAACAAAAATGTTTCTTCCGGATTTTTAGAATATCCAAAATCATAGGCCCTAGAGAAAAATTGCTCAGCACCGTCAATTCTTCTTGCTGCTAAAAGTTCTTGTGTTCTAATTAAACCCAATAATTCTGCTTGCTCTGTGCCAATAAGATTTTGACCGCCATCGCCCCTTGTTAAAGACAAATAGGCTGTTTTTACTTTTTTTTCTTTGGCTAAATAGGAAAGTAGTCTTGTGTTTTCGTCATCGGGGTGAGCTGCAACATATAAAACAGAACCAACTGTGTTTAATTTTTGAAGTTGGAGTAAAATTTCATTTGAACTGTAATTTACTTGTTGAGCCTTGTTTTCATTGGTAAATACAAGAATGGATATAACTAAAATACAAATACTGTAGAGTCGAATCATGGCTTAAATATGTGTTTGGCTTCAAATATAAATTATTACAATTAGTTTATCTGTTAAATGATTGGAAAGCCGTGCTATATTTTATTGTTTTAACGCCTACTACTTTGGCCAATTGTAGTTTTAAAAAATATTCTTTTAATTTGGCACAAGGATTGTAATCTATCTTTAACAGAAAATTACTATGAAAGCCTTAATTGTCTCCATTGTTTTAAGTTTAGGTTGTTGTAAGATGGCCTTCTGTCAGAATGAAATTCTTGGCGAAGAAAAAACAACTCCCATTCAGCTTGAACAAAAAAGGTTTAGAGCAAAAATAGAAGGAGCAGATACAATTGCTTTGGCACAACTTCCTACCTGCTACATCATTGAAAAACATAAATTTAAAAATTCTCGCGACGAAAAAAGATACTGGAGACTGGTAAGAAACGTAAAAAAAGTGTTGCCTTATGCCAGGTTGGCCGGAAACAAATACAAGCAATTGAATGAACAATTGGTAAATAAAACCGAAGGCGAAAAAAAGTTTTTGATGAAGAAGGTAGAACGAGAAATTAAGAAAGATTTTTCTAAAGACATTAAAAATATGACCTATACGCAGGGAACAATTTTGTTGAAATTGATTGACAGAGAAACAAGTATTACTGCCTATGATTTAGTAAAAGAACTAAGGGGTTCTTTTTCCGCCATGTTTTGGCAATCTGTTTCGCTGATGTTCGACAATAATTTAAAAGCAGAATACGACCCCGTTGGCGACGAACAAGAAATAGAGGGCATTATTACGTTATTGGACAAAGGCTTGTTATAGAAAAAATAGAGAAAGCTGTCACTATTATTGCTGTATCTTTTGTTTTTTAGTGGTGTGTTTGTAGCTTTAGCCAATAATGAAATTTACACAACTACCTTTACACGAACAATTATTTGAAGCTTTATCTTACATGGGCTTTAATAATGCCACTCCCATACAAGAGTTAGCAATTCCGCACATACTTCAAAACAAAGATGTTTTGGCTTGTGCACAAACAGGAACCGGAAAAACTGCAGCATTTATGCTTCCCATTCTCGATCATCTGGCGGCAGAAGATAATCATGATTTAAGTACCCTGATCGTCGTTCCCACCCGTGAGCTTGCTATTCAGATTAATC
>CAIMMJ010000206.1 GCA_903842515.1 uncultured Bacteroidota bacterium
AATCAAAATTAGAGCTTCCCACATTTTCTCCATTAATAAAAACATCAACCTTATACGATCCATCTTTAAGCTTTTCTGATTCTTTTTTAGTAAAATACATGCACATATCCATTGACTTGTTGCTATAATTTACCAATTTTTTTGCACTGTAATATTGTTTTTCGCCACTTGCGGTAAACATGTTACTTTCGTCTTTGCTCGTAACTAAAACCTGACCATCAGGAGCAGTTATTTTCATAAAAATATTTAGCTCGCCAGCTTTAGCAATTTTGTTTTCACCCAAGATAAAACAAGCTCTTATTTTATCCACTCTTTTTGCTTTTGTGGTAGAAATCTCTTTGTCTTTTCCTTTTTGTTTTATTGCGTCGGCAAACAATTCATAAATTTTATGTTTTGAACCAATGTCTATCAGTTGCTTTTTTTCTGCTGACAATTGTTCGGTTTTACCTTTTTCTGCTGCTAAATTTGTTTTAACTTCTGTATTTTCTTCGTTTAAGGCTTTATTCACAACATTTAGAGAATCAATTGTTGCTACGTATTTTTGCAATGAACCTTTAAGCGACTCAATTTCTTTTCTGAGTTTTGCAATTACTGCAGAATTACCTTTGTATTTTTGTAACTGAATTCCTAAATCTTCTAATTGTTCTTTTTTTGCATCAAGCTCCGATTGAAGTTGTTTGTTGTTTGTTTCTAAGCCATCAAAAGCTTTTTGAACTTCTGCCAATTCTGACTTAGTGGTTTCAAAATCACCGGTAAGTTTTTCTTTTTCCTGAATAATAATTTGCGTAGTATTTTTTTGAGTATACAATTGATAACCCAAAAATGCTGATAATAAGGCAAATAGTACTGAAAGGACAGTAAATATTTTATTTCCAGATTTTTTTTCGTTGTTTTCCATAGTGTTATAATGATATGCAAATGTAATTTTATTATTTAAAAAATTACGTTACTTGCAATTTATTTTATAGAAATTTATGAACTTTCTACGCTACTTCAACCATTTAATTTATCCCAATGTTTGCAGGTCATGTAGCGAAATACTAAACAATTCAGAACGTATTATTTGTATAAAATGTATTTACAACTTACCCTATACTTTCTTTGAAAAGGAAAAAGAAAATGAAGTGTATAAACTTTTTTTAGGCAGGGTTCCCATTGAATTTGCTGCTGCTTTGTGCTTGTTTAGCGCAACAGGAACAATAAGAGATTTACTGCATCAACTAAAATATGGTGGTCAATCAGAAATAGGAATAAAATTGGGAAATATTTTAGGTAAAAGTTTAATGGAATCAAAATACTTTACAAAACCTGATGTAATAATTCCTGTTCCAATGCATCCAAAAAAACTTAAAAAACGTGGATACAATCAAGCAGAAATGATAGCAATTGGTGTATCTGAAATTCTTAATGTAGAAATTCAAACAGAAGGTTTACTAAAAATATTAAATACAAAAACTCAAACAAAAAAATCAAAATTTGACAGATGGATTAATGTTGAAAGAAGTTTTGATTCAAGCAAAGATGTTATCATTACATATAAAAATATATTGCTAATTGATGATGTGGTAACAACTGGTGCTACTTTGGAGGCATGCTCAAGTTCTTTGCACAAAATGGGAAACAACAAAATAAGTTTAGCTACCTTAGCTTACGCACAATAAAAAGTATGGATATAGAAATAAAAATAGACAAATCTCTTACCAAAGAATCTATCTACCAAGAACTGTTGCCACAAATTAAATACCTGGTAGAACAAGAAACTGATTTAATAGCAAACTTGGCCAATATTGCAGCCGTACTTAAAGAAAATTTTAATTTTTTATGGGTAGGATTTTATATTGTTAAACAAAATGAACTTGTTTTAGGGCCATTTCAAGGACCGCTTGCATGCACTAGAATTAAATTTGGGAAAGGCGTTTGCGGAACCTCTTGGAAAGATAAAGAAACAATTATTGTTCCTGATGTTGATGAATTTCCGGGGCATATTGCCTGTAGCACACAATCTAAATCAGAAATTGTTATTCCAATAATTCATCCCAAAAATAAGGAGGTTTTAATGGTTTTGGATGTTGACAGCGAAAAACTAAACTTTTTTGATAGTATAGATGCTTTATATTTGCAACAATTAGCAAAAATTGCAGCCAACTTATTTTAAAATAAAACTTAGATATTTAATTTTTCTGCCCTTATTGTTTTTCTCTTGTGCACAAATCGTAAGTCCAACTGGCGGTTCAAGAGATACAAAAGGGCCAGAGGTGTTAAAGTATGAGCCATCTAACAACACCAGTAATTTTAAAGAGAATAAGATTAAAATTTATTTCAATGAATTTATTAATCTAAAAGATGTTCAATCACAGTTAATTATTTCGCCACCACTAAAAGAAATTCCAGAATTAAGTGCAAAAGGCAAAACATTAATTATTCCAATTTCTGATACTCTAAAAGAAAATACAACTTATAGCTTTCAGTTTGGCAACTGCGTTACCGATATTACTGAAGGAAATGCTAGCACCAATTTAAAATTTGTGTTTTCTACCGGTCCATTTATTGACTCGTTTTCTGTTGTTGGAAAAATATTAAATAGTGAAACCTTTGAACCTGAAAAAGACTTTTTGGTGATGATCTACGATTCAATTAAATTTTACAAAGATTCTTTCTCATTTAAATTTTTACCAGATTATTTTACAAAAACTGATGCAAGCGGAGCGTTTAATATAAGCAACGTAAAAAAAGGCAGCTTTAAACTATTTGCACTAAAAGATGCCAACAGCAATTACAAGTATGATTCACCTGACGAAAAAATTGCATTTTATGATTCAATTTTTACAACAGATACATTGCCAAAGTTGTTTGAATTAAATTCTTTCTTGGCCACACCTAGTGCACAATTTATAAAGAAAAGCAACTTTACCGAATTTCAAAAAATGGATTTTGTA
>CAIMMJ010000207.1 GCA_903842515.1 uncultured Bacteroidota bacterium
ATTTAATAATGTATCGTTAACGTATGAACTAACCTTATCCCATTCGAGTGTATTGTTTATGCCTATTAAATAAGGGAAATTAATTTGCTTAGGCAATTGCAAAGTTGTTATCATTTTCTTCCATGTCCAAAAGCAATTTCCAGAAAATTTATATTCATTGCTTTTTAAAATTTTAATGGTTGCATTTAACTGATTTAAATCATTTTCTCCCCACTCGCCACACCATAAAGGAACATCTAATGAATTAGACAGTTTTGTATATTCATGCAAATTATTAGCAATATTAGTACTGTTAAACCAAGAATAAATATGAAACTGAAAACAAATATTCTTATCTGGTAAAGCTTTAAACATTGAGAAGTCTTGAGCGAAATTATTCCCTTCAAGCATAATCATATGGTTGCTGTCCACGGATCGAATTGAGTCTATCAAAACCTTATATAAATTAGTTAAATCATCAGCATTCGTTACGTTTGGTTCATTTAACAAATCATAAGCCGCAATAATTCCTCTGTTTTTATATCTACTTGCTATTGCTTTCCAGAGCTGAATGGTTCTGTTTTTATTTGAAGTAGATTCCCATAAATTAATAGGATCAGCATCAGCTGTGTACAATTTAGATGCCCCTCCTGGAGCTGAGTGTAAATCAACTACAGCATAAACATTATAATCTTCACACCATTTTAAAACGCTATCAAGAATTTTCCAACCCGACTCTTTATATACAAATGGGGTAGTGTCTTCTTCCAATATTGTATGATTAAAAGGAATACGAACAACATTAAACCCCAATAAGCTAATTTTTTTTATGTCTGCTTTTGTGATGAAGTTTTTGTAAACAGAATCTCTGAAAGAATTAAAAACATCCGTTCCAGTTAATGATTGCATATTGTTTGCCAGTTCCTTTTCGGGAATAAAACCACCGCCCCACATCCAGCCCTCCCAGTTTAACCATGCTCCCAAGTTAACGCCATCTAATTTGATTACGTTGTTTTGTCCGCTAAGAATTTGTTGATTTTGTCTGTGAACAAATGAAGTATTGTCCCAAACGGCTTGGGCATTACCAGTTAAATTAGAAATTAGAAAAACGAGTAAGAGAATTAGGTTTCTTGTCGGTTTAAATTCAGTTCTTTTTCTCATTATTTGATACATTTTCTATTTTATCGATTGAGTTTGCATCTTGTGCATTGCATGTTGGCGATGAAACCGATACCTGATTACTGAACGACAAGAATACAACAAATTTATAAAAGAAAGGCGAACGCTTTGCAGATTGGCGATGGGCGAGCTTTCAGCACAAAAGTTTGTTCGCCGCGGCGAAGGAGAACTGAACTTTTTGTAAACACAAAACTGTGAATCGAAGATGATTCGCCGCGACGTATCAAAGCTTCAACCTTTATACTTGCAACAAAGGTGAGATTGAAACCGGAACTTACAAGTACCATTTAAACCCGCCTATTGCCAATGTGCTGCAAGCACATGTTTTTCTTTCGTCCATCAGTTTGACTCTGTATATTTTTTAAAGTTGTTTAAAATTGCTTGCCACCCGTTTCTTTGTAACTCAATAGAGTTTTCAGTTTCAGGGTCAAATGTTACATTTACTTCTGTTTGTTTGCCTATTTCTTTAAAATCAACTGCAGCAAGTCGTCCGCCAAACTCGTAAGTAAAACTCTTCCCTATGTTGATTTCTGTATAAACTGCATCAAAGTCAAACCCAAAACTTCCGTCTTTGGCTTCCATTCTTGCAACATATCGGCCACCAACTTTCATATCGTTTGTTGCTGCCGGACAGTGCCAACTTGGGTCAGCAAAATTCCATTTAGTAATGTGTTCGGGGTTGGTGTAATAGTCCCAAACTTTTTGTTTGTCTGCCAATACTGTCGCCTTAATAGTTATTTTTTCTGTTGTCATATCTTTATTTTTGCATTTGTGTTAAGTTGGTGAAGATTACTCCCCATTTGTGTCTGTAAAGGTTGGCAAAGCTATAGCAATACATCCAGCCGTTGTGGGCACTTTCTCTGTATAGTGTTGCTCCGTTTTATGGGCAAGTTTTGCTCTTTTATCTACTTGTTCTCTGCTGTCCACTTTAATTGCTGTAAAAAACTGTGTTGTTGTTCTGTTTGCTATTGATCTGTTTGCAGAAGTACTGAACATTTCTTGAGTAATAAGCATTGAATATACCAATTCGTTATTCAGAACTAAACTCAATACCTTGTTGTCCGAAAATTGTTCGTTAAAATAAAAACCGAGTTTTGTCCAAAATTGCTTTGTCTTTTTAAGGTCTTTGATGGAAAGATTTAAGAAGATTGATTTTACTTTCATCTTATGTTGTTGTATTTTGCTTTTAAAATTGGATATAACCGTTTTTGGATTGGCGTTTAGGTGTGTTTTTTAGCATTGCACATGAAACGAAGAACGGAACACAAATATAAGCAAAATGAGTCAAACGGAGTCGATTCGCCGAGGCGAACCTGTCTATTGCCGATGTGTTGATACTGGCTGGTGTTTGCAAGATGACTATAAACTGGCCAAATGTAGCTTATTTACTGTGGTAATATAGTTTGTTGTCTGACGTAATATTCCATTTTTTTAATAATTGTCCATTAAGAACAGACTTGGTCGAGTCTGTAATTTTGTCCCATGATAAAACCGTGCAATCGTTTTCAATTAATACTACTTTGTTATTTGATTTCGATATTTTTTCTAATGCTAACTTTTCACATGCATTTTTGTTTAACTCAAGTTTGTCAGCGTTAAAAAAAACAAATGTAAATGCGAATATTAGGGTTAGATATAAGTATTTACTCTTTCCATTAAAGTGTCTTATTAGTTGATAGCTTGAAACAGCATAAATAAAAATCAATCCAAGTGTTATTGGCATTATTGTGTCGTAACGCAAAATGTATGGTCGATATTCTTTATAACCACCAAGTGGTAGCAGTAATATATAAAAAAAAGCATATAAACCAATCCAGCTAAATATTCTAAGCGATTTTTTAATTTCATTGTCCTGAATATTTCTACGTAAAAGAAATATGTTTATTGCAATCACAATTAGTAATATCGGGAATCCAATTTTTTGAGTAACAACTGTAAGTATTCCTTTTGGAATTCTTGCGTACCTTTCACTTATTGAAATTGTCTCACCTAAGAATATTGAATTATTTGTCCCAATATACAATGCATACAAACTCAGTAAGCTAATTAAAGAGAAGAAAAATAAATATGTAGTTGGTATAACTTGGAAAGTTTGTAAAACTCTTTTAACTATTGACAAGTTTTTATCTGTTATTAACAAGCTTTTTAAAGCGTACAATAAGGATATTGTCAAAATAATACCAGGATTAAGTGCTCCGTCAAAAACAACATAAATTGATAGAGCAAAAACGAATATTTTCACAACCCATTTCTTCAATAAGGCTGTTCCAAAAAATGAGTCGAAGTAAAATGGCAAATAAAACAATAACAAAATTGCACATGGTAAAGCATAAAAAAAAGTATATGTTATTGATGGGTCTATAATACCCATATAACTTCTGTAACCATTTGTCTGAAAAAGTGGGATTATCAGTAATGCTGCTATCAGAAAGTCACGATTGAATATTTTTTGTCTGCCTGTTATATAAAAAGACAACAATGTAAAAATTAATATTTGGATAAATATTTTAGCTATTGCACAAGCCAAATATACACTGTCAATAGGGTTTACAAAACTTTGA
>CAIMMJ010000208.1 GCA_903842515.1 uncultured Bacteroidota bacterium
AAATTGCTATTCGTAGAAAAGAGTGGTAGGGTTGAATGAATTTTAAAATCTATCGAAAATAATAGTGTTAATAGAAAGTTGGTATTTAGTTTTTTTTGATTCTAGAAATTCTAATCTGAATTGGATTGATAATTTTATATTTAAACCTCTGCCTGGAATAATTGGTAAATCTTTCATCGTTACCGAAAGTAAAATTATTTTCTGAGTTATCTACCTATTTACATATATTTCTAAATAATACTGCTATTAATAGTAATACTTAAAATATTTCTTTGTTGAATAAGATTAAAGATGTTTAATAATTGTCTGTTCACGATAAGTGCAAGTAAATCATTTTTTAACATATATTTAAAAAATGCAATTTATAAATGCTAAATAAAATATAAAAATGCAATATAAAGATTGCAAAAAAATATATAAAAAGCTAAGTTGATATTTCATATTATAAAAAAAATGATATCTTTGTGTTTCAATATTAAAATATGGAAACACTTTTAGAAGCTCACAATCGTCAAATTTCTCAACTTGAAATAAGATTTCGCAGAGATTTAAACATCGATTGGAACGACCGTCTTATAGGACTTACCGGTGCTAGGGGAGTGGGTAAAACCACCTTTCTACTAACTCACATCAAAGAATATCTCACTAATTCACCTCATGCTCTTTACGCTAGTATGGATGATTTTTATTTTTCTAACGCAACTCTTTTGCAATTGGCAGACGAATGGGTAAAAAAGGGAGGCACACATCTATTTATTGATGAAATTCATAAATATCCAAATTGGTCACAAGAGTTAAAAAACATTTACGACCGCTATAAAAAACTAAAAGTTGTTTTTACGGGTTCGTCAGTTTTGCATATTCAAAGTGGCAAGGCCGATCTAAGTAGAAGAGCTGTTGTTTATACCATGGAAGGACTTTCGTTTAGAGAATTTATTAACATTGAAGCAAGAACAAAGTTTAAAAAAATCACTCTTGAGGAACTACTTAAGAATCACTTAAACATCTCCAAAGAAATTGTTGCAAAAGTAAAACCCTTGGCCTATTTCGACAATTACCTCAAGCATGGATATTATCCGTATTATCTAGAAAGCACAGCATCCTATCATAGAAAATTATTAAATACCATTCATCTGATGCTGGAAGTAGATTTACCCTATTTGCGTCACGTAGAAGTAAAGTATGTTCACAAACTAAAAAAACTATTGTATTTATTGTCTCAATCGGTGCCATTTCAACCCAATGTATCGCAGCTTTCGGCTGATCTAGAGGTTTCGCGAAATACTGTAATGTTGTATTTGAACTATTTGTCTGAATCAAAATTATTGAATTTGTTGCATAGCAAATCTTCTAGTGATGCTATGTTGGCAAAGCCTGAAAAAGTTTATCTACATCATTCCAATTTGCTTTATGCTATAGGTAGCAACTCTGTAAACAAAGGAAATGAAAGAGAAACATTTTTTTATAATCAAGTAAACAATGCTTACAGGGTAGAGTACAGTGCTACTGGAGATTTTTTAGTTGATAGAAAATATATATTTGAAATTGGCGGAAAGTCAAAAAGTAAAAAGCAAATAAAAAATATAAAAAACAGCTATGTGGCTGCTGATATGTTGGAATATGGATTTGAAAATAAAATTCCTTTGTGGCTTTTTGGATTTTTGTATTAATTTAAAAAATAGTATAAATAACTAACTTTCATTTGCTCTCCATTGTGGCCAGGCATTCTCTGATAGCAAAAAAGCACCGATTGCTTTCTGAATTTTAGAATTGTACAAACAAAAACTTAGAGCACAAATTGTAGTAAAATTTTCCTTATGGCCCTCAAAAAGTTATTGGAAGAGTTGAAGGAGAGAACGTTACAATTATTAAAAATTTTGATTTTATCCTATGCTTATTTTAGTAAATTTGCAATCCTTAAAAATAGCAAACTGTGTCATTAATAAAGTCAATTTCCGGAATTAGAGGAACAATAGGAGGAAAACCAGGAGAAGGGTTAAGCCCAATGGATGTAGTAAAATTTACTTCTGCATTTGCATTATGGGTAAAAAGTAATCGTAAAAAAGATATAAAAAATAAAATAGTGGTTGGGCGTGATGCCAGAATTTCTGGTGAAATGGTAAACCATTTGGTATGTGGAACGTTGGTGAGTATGGGTTTTGATGTGATAGACGCCGGTTTATCTACCACTCCAACTGTAGAAATGGCGGTAGTTTACGAAGGTGCAGATGCAGGAATTGTTTTAACGGCAAGCCACAACCCTAAACAATGGAATGCACTGAAACTACTAAACAGCAAAGGAGAATTTATTTCTGCAAAGGACGGTGAAGATGTATTAAAAATTGCAGAGGCAGAAGATTTTACATACAACGATGTTAATTCAATTGGTAAAATTATTCATGTTTCAGATTTTATAGAAAGGCACATTCAAAGTATTTTAGCTTTGCCTTATGTGGACGTGGAGCTTATAAAATCTAAAAATTTTAAAGTTGTTTTAGATGCAGTAAACTCTACAGGTGGCATTGCTGTTCCTCTGCTTTTAAAAGCATTGGGCGTAGAAGACGTGGTAGAAATGTATTGCGAGCCCAACGGTATTTTTCCTCACAATCCGGAGCCATTGCCAGAAAATTTAGGTGAAATTTCTAAAGCAGTAAAAAAGAACAAAGCCCACCTTGGAATTGTTGTTGACCCTGATGTTGACAGACTTGCTTTGGTAATGGAGGATGGCGATATGTTTGGAGAGGAATATACATTGGTTGCTGTTGCCGATTATATATTGAGCATTAAAAAAGGAAATACAGTTTCTAATCTTTCCTCTACAAGAGCGCTAAGAGATGTAACAGAAAAATCAGGGGGAAAGTATTTTGCTTCGGCTGTAGGCGAGGTTAATGTGGTAGAAAAAATGAAGGAAATGAATGCAATTATTGGTGGAGAGGGTAATGGAGGAGTAATTTTTCCTGAGTTACATTATGGTCGTGATGCAATGGTTGGAATAGCTTTATTTTTAACTCATTTGGCTAAATATGGCAAGTCTTGTTCAATGCTTAGATCAAAATATCCAAACTATCACATCTCAAAAAATAAAATAGAATTAACCGCCGAAATAAATACTGATAAAATTCTTGAGGCCATATCAGAAAAATATAGCAAACAACCTATCAACAAAATTGACGGCGTAAAAATAGAATTTGAAAGAGAATGGGTTCATTTACGAAAGTCTAATACGGAGCCAATCATCAGAATTTATTCTGAAAGCGAATACGAAACTACAGCAGATAATTTGGCAGAAAAAATTATTACTGATATAAAAGAAATTCTAAAAAAAAGAAAGTCATAATTTAAATCATTTATCATGGCATATTTAGATAATGCTGCAACAACGCAATTAGACCCACAAGTTATGGAGGCAATGATTGAAGTAATGAAATCTAATTACGGAAATCCATCGTCTATTCACGGGCTAGGACGCCAAGCTCGTTCCGTTATAGAAAGAGCCAGAAAATCTGTTGCAAAAATTATCAATGCAAGTCCAGGTGAAATATTTTTTACCAGTGGTGGAACAGAAGCTGATAACACTGCCATTATTAAAACAATTGAAGACCATAAAATTACTCATGCCATATCTACAGAAATTGAACACCATGCAGTTTCGCATACACTAGAGTATTTGGAGAAAGCAGGAAAAATCAACTATTCTAAATTAAGATTATCAAGTAAAGGAGAAATAGATTTAACAGAATTGGAAATGTTGCTCAAAGAAAATCCAAATTCATTTGTTTCTCTTATGCATGCCAACAACGAAATTGGTAACCTTTTGCCTATTGACGAAGTAGGGGAATTGTGCAAGAAATACAAAGCAATATTTCATTCCGATACCGTTCAAACAGTTGGCCATTTGCCAATTGATGTTAGAAAATCCAACGTAAATTTTATTGCGTGTGCTGCTCACAAATTTCACGGACCAAAAGGTGTTGGATTTTTGTTTATTGACAGTAATTTAAAAATAAATCCTTTTGTACACGGTGGTGCACAGGAGAGAAATATGAGAGGAGGAACAGAAAATATATATGGAATTGCAGGTTTGGCAAAAGCCCTGGAAATTGCTGATGCCGAAATGATGGAGCACAAAGCACATATTGAGTCTTTAAAAATATTAATGATAGAGCAACTTAAAAGTAGAATTGCAGGCGTTGAATTTAATGGTCTATCTTCTGAAATAAGTAAAAGTTTATACACTGTGTTAAGTGTGCATTTGCCTCCAACGCCAACTGCAGAAATGTTGTTGTTTAATTTAGACATTAATGGAATATTTGCATCAGGAGGAAGTGCCTGCAGCAGCGGTAGCAACCAAGGTTCTCATGTTCTAAGAGCATTAAACATAGATCAATCCAGACCTTCTGTTAGATTTTCATTTTCTAAGTTCACAACAAAGAAGGAAGTTATACATGCAGTTGATAAACTATGTGTTGTTTTGGGCATTTAATTACTCATAGAATTTAAATGAAGTTTTTAATCCTAAAAAGTGTTTGGAATAATTTTCAGTTAATTTTGTTGATGAGTACAATGTTGACTTTGGGAATCTTTTTAGGTATAGTTTACCATCCAATATTAGAAGAGTATTTATTATTATTTGCTATTTTTGGTTTCTCCATAGGTATTTGGATGCTGGTTATGTGGCTTAGAAAGATGTTTTCTGAACCTCACATGGAGCAAATTCCTTGAATAATATGACCCTATTTAAAATAAAATTATGAGAAATTACTTGTTGATTTTATCATTTATTTTTTCAGTAAATTCCATTTTTGCACAATTTTCAACTCCAATAAATTTAGAAAATTCAGTTTCAATTTGGCAGAAGTTAGCCACCGAAAAATATCCGGGTAAACAAGATGATATTACTTTTATAAATGAGTTGCAAGGATGGTACATTAATGGATATGGAAAAGTATTTCGTACAAACGATGGAGGAAAAACATGGGAAAAACAGTTGGAGCAAAAAGGAACATTTTTTAGGTGCATAGCCTTTGTAGATAGCTTAACTGGTTTTGCAGGTACTGTAGGAACAGATTATTTTCCAAATGTAACAGACACTGTTCCGCTCTACAAAACTACTGATGGAGGAAAATCTTGGTATGCTGTATCATACACCGGCCCATATGTAAAAGGGTTGTGTGCCATTGATATTGTTAAGGAGCAATACATTAATCACGGAGAAATTGATTATAAAACACATATCTATGCAGTGGGTAGGGTAGGGAGTCCGGCAAATATTATGGTTTCGCATGATAACGGAGCAACATGGACGTCGAGCAGTATGAACAATGAATGCAAAATGCTTTTTGACATTAAAATGTTTGATAAAAACAACGGTATAGCATGTGCTGCAACCAACGAAGATATTGAACAATCTAATGCATTGATTCTAAAAACAGAGGATGCCGGGAAGTCGTGGAAAAAAGTTTTTCAATCCTCCAGACCTTTTGAAACAACGTGGAAAGTTTCATTTCCTTCAAAAAATATTGGATATGTTACTATTCAATCATATAACCCCGATACAACAGTAAAGCAACAAAGAATAGCCAAAACAACAGATGGTGGAAATACTTGGCAAGAAATAAATTTAGTGAATGAAAATAATTGCCGTGAATTTGGAATTGGATTTATTGATGATAATCACGGTTTTGTTGGCACTATGAGCAGTGGTTTTGAAACTAAAAATGGTGGCGAAACTTGGAATAAAATAGATTTAGGGAGAGCTTGCAATAAAATAAGGATATACAAAAATAAACTAGGAAAGACTTACGGTTATTCTATTGGCGTTGATTTGTATAAACTAGAATAGAATAATTTTTTTTAATATTACTTAGGGAGAAACTAAATTAATTGAAACATTGGTGTAAAAGGAATTTCCTAATGTGTTTTCGAAAACAAAAGGTACTTCACTTCCCGAGCTTTTGTATGTATCACCTGCATCAACATTAAAACGGTAGTTTATTCTGTATCCGGCTTGAACGGACATCCAAATAAATTTATACAATGCAAATTCGTAAGTAATTCTTGGCCTAAGTTCAGAACGCTTTAGCTCTAAATTTGAATAATTTAAATTAGGTGTATTGTCCATCATATTGTTTAACCTGTAAGCGTTTCCTTCCAATTCAAAACCTGCTAACAGAATATTTCTAGCATTAAGGGTATACCTAAAGTTTGCTCTTGCTGGCAACAAAGCTTCTATTCCCCATTTCTTGTTAGGCGAAGTATAATTGTACATCATTATTGGAAAAAAAGCTTGAGCACCAGCTCTGTATGTTCTAGAAATACCAAAAGCCAACTGAACTCTGTCGTGTTTCTTTTTGCCATACAATGCTGACACTGAATATTTAATTTGATTGCCTGCAGGAAATTGATTTGCCTTGTAGTCTCCATTAAAATCGCCAGAAAGCTGAATAACAGAAAACCAATATTCGTTAAAGGGTTTAAACAATGTAGCGTTTATACCGCTTGTTCTTAGTCCATTATCGTTTAGCGTTTTTAAAAAAGGACTATTTAAATTTCCTTGATCTTTAAAATTATAATTTGTTTCCCACCAATTTAAACCCAAATTAAGCAACCATTTTGTATTTGAAATTACTGGAAAGTTTGCGGCAATCCGTAATCCGTTGTTGTAATTTATTGTGGAAGAGTTTTCTAAAAAGCCATCAAAAGCACCTGCATTTATAGTGTGTGAACCCACAAAATCGTATCCAACAGAAATTAATTTTGAAGGACTTATGCCAAGAACTTTAGAACTACAATATCTTTTTGTGGGAACTTCCTCTACATTGTTGTATTGGCTGTAATCTTCTTCTGGTTCTGCAGCAGGTAATGTATCTTTTTGTGCATTGCTTACACTGCTGATAAATATAAAAATGGCAAATAATATTTTTCTCACAATTTATTTTTTTAGGATAACCCTTTTCCAAACGTCAGTTCTACCAAACAATGACACTCCAATATATCCTCTTACTTCTAGAGTATTGTCATCTTTCATTTCTATAATACAATTGTAAGTACTGCCATTTTCAGGATCATAAATTGTTCCACCTTCGTATTTCCCATTTCCTTTAGCTTCAAAACCTGTTAAATTTGTAAAGCCCAAAAGTGGTTTGGTTCTTAAAGATTCATCAGGATTATTTCTGTCTACCTTTGGGCCGCCTTCTGGGTAATTAGGCTCTTTTAGCCAAACAATTTTTCCATAATATTTTGTG
>CAIMMJ010000209.1 GCA_903842515.1 uncultured Bacteroidota bacterium
ACTAATAAAAGAACAATTGAAATGCTATTTAAAAAGGCAACAAAAATAATTGATTTGCTGTTTTCAAGCCCAATTAAATCAGAAAAAATTAAAAGTAAACCTATTGAAGAAATAACAAGAGTTGCTTGAAACGAATTCCTACTTAAAACTAATTTATTATCTATTTTTAAAATTGCAAAATAGAACAAAAATATACTGGTAGAAGCAAATAGTAAGAGTTTGTAGTAGATACTAACTCTGCTTGAAACATCAACATTATCCTGCGTTGCCTGACTTATTATTAAGCCTTTTGGAGCATAATTAAATGCCGAAAAATCACTAAAAAATAGGTAAGAAAGAAAAATCCCCCAAAACAAAGAAACAACAAAAAATTCTAATTTTTTTGATGAAAATTTATAATTAAAAAATAACTGTGGTTCAATATTCAAATCTAAATTTCTAATAAGTATACCAACAAATGTAAAAGAAATTAAAATAATTAGTTAAAAGCAATTTACTTTAACTTATGGTTGAATGTTAACTCAAAACTAGAGCCAATATCTTTTTTGGATTTTATGTTGATATGGATATCGTGAAAGTCGGCAATTTTTTTTACTAGTGCCAATCCTATGCCATGTCCATTAGTTTCTGCAGTATTGTTTGTTCTAAAAAACGGCTCAAAAATTAATTTTTCTTCTTCTTTACTAATCCCAATTCCATTGTCAGAAACTGTTAGTTTAATTTTTTCTTTCTCAATAAAGAACTTTACATCTGCTTTTTTGTCTCTGCTAAACTTGCAAGCATTATCTATAAGATTAATAATTGCAATTTTTAAAAGTGCTTCATTGCCTACTATAACTAAATTTCTCTCATCAAATGGCAGATTTTCAAAAACTAAATTTACTGCATACTCAGGATGATTTTTTAAGAAATACTCTTTGCAGTTCCATAAAATATCATCTATTCTTAACTCGTTTAATTGAATTTCTGTTTCATAATTAAGTTTTGCAAATTCCATTAAATCAACGGCTGTTTTATTTAACATTTTAATGTCGTCTAAAACAGAATTTATCAATTGCTTATATTCTTCGTTACTCCTTTCATTTAACAAGGTAACTTGCAATTGAGAGGTAATTGCTGTTAATGGATTTTTTAGCTCGTGAGAAGCACCTGAAACAAATATTTTTTGCAGTTTAAATGCATTTTCTATTCTCTCTAATAACGTATTAAATGTATCTATTAATCTACCTATCTCATCGTTGTATTTGTTCTTATTTAAACGCTTTCCCAATCTGTCTACTTCTAAATTTTCTACTTCTCCAACAATTCTCATTAATGGTTGTAAGGCCTGGCCAGAAAAAAGCCAGCCTGCATAAGCAACAACAGCAACAATAAAAAAATACATAAACAATAATGTATTCCTTAAATATTTTAGTTTACTATATCCATATTCATCAAATGCTGCTGCAAAAACTACGATATTTTGTTCGTACGTTTTATAATTTAAAGCAAGAACTTCAAAAATACCATCCTTGTATTCAAGCCTCTTTTTTTCTTTTGCCTCTTCAATTAAAGATGATTTTATTTTTAGTGATATACTATCGTTATTGTTATATATAAGCTGATTATCATTTCCGAATACACTTATTTTTTGGTAAACCAATGCATCTTTTTTGAGTTTATTTATAGTCTTTAAACTGGCAGAATCAACGCTTAGTTTTGAAATAAGAACATCAACAGTTGTGGTGGCTTTAATCTCTAGCCTTTGATAAAACTCTTTTTTTCGATAGGTAGAAAATGAATAATAAACAACACCAAATGCAAATCCAATTATAAGGACAACAACATAAATAAATTGAAAGGTGAGCCTAGTCCTTATTTGCATTTTTTATTTGTCGGCTCTAAAAATATAACCCATCCCTTTCTTGGTGTGAATAAGTTTTGGTTCAAAATTCTTATCTATTTTATTTCTAAGATAGCTAACATATACCTCAATAATGTTTGTACCCGTGTCAAAATTAATATCCCAAACTTTTTCTGCAATTTCCTCTTTGGTAATTAACCTGTCTGTGTTTTTTATGAAAAATTCAAGTAAGCCAAATTCTTTTGCTGTTAGGTTTATTAAAATTCCTTCTCTGTACACTTCTTTTGTGTTTAAATCAATTCTAAGAGATGAGTATTCTAGTGATTTAGAAAATTTTGGATTGTTCTGCGACCTGTTTATTAGCACTTTTATTCTTGCTAAAAGTTCATCAAAATCAAAAGGCTTAACCATATAATCATCTGTTCCAAAATCAAAACCTTTTAATTTATCCACTGTTAATCCCATGGCAGTAAGCATTATAATGGGTGTAACAACGTTTTGTTGCCTGAGTTTAATAGCTAAGTTAAAACCATTTATTTTAGGAATAATTATGTCGGTAATTATTAAGTCAAATTTATTTATTTCACAGAGTAACAATGCCATTTCTCCATCGTAAGCAAGCTCAACGTCATAATCATTTTCTTGTAAGCCCTTTTTTAAAGAGGTGGCTGTTTTGGATTCATCTTCAACTACTAATATTTTCATTGCACAAAACTACTAAACATAAAGTTTTGTTTATTAAAAGTTTGTTAGAAACCAATTGGTGGAGTCTTAAACACTTATTTATTTAAATTTTGAGTTGCACTTTACAATCAGTTTTTTTTTTGAATATGTAAAAAATTTAAAATAGTTGATGTAAAACTAAAAACCGAAAAAAAAATGGGTTATCTTAGCACCAATTTGACACTAAAATAAATGGATAAATTTTCCTACTTAAGCAACGGACATACTGCTGCAATCGACGATTTGTATAACCAATATACATCTAATCCTAATTCCATAGAAAAAGATTGGCAAAAGTTTTTTGAAGGATTTGAATTTGCAAGAACAAATTTTTCAGAGCTTCCTTCTTCTCCAAGCTCCTCTTCTTTAAATGTTCCGGAGAATATTAAAAAAGAATTTGCAGTATTAAATCTTATTAATCTTTACCGCAGTTCAGGTCATTTATATACAGAAACTAACCCAGTAAGAAAAAGAAGGCAATATACTCCAACTTTAGACGATATTCATCTAATTGGATTGAGTGAGAATGATATGGAAACTGTATTTGAAGCAGGCAATGAAATTGGTCTTGGCCCAAGAAAATTAAAAGACATTATTGCTTTCTTAAAAATAACATACTGCCGCACAGTAGGTGTAGAATATAAATACATAAGAAATGGTAAAGTTTCAGATTGGTTGCAAAGTAAAATGGAGAGCTGTCAAAATTTACCTAATTTAACCTTGGATGAAAAAAAACATCTTCTAAATAAAATTAGTAAAGCAGTATTATTTGAAAATTTTTTGCACACAAAATTTGTTGGACAAAAAAGGTTTTCGCTAGAAGGAGCCGAAGCACTCATCCCTGCATTAGATGCAGTAATTGAAAAAGGTGCTTCTTTAGGTTTAGAAGAGTTTGTTATTGGCATGGCTCATCGCGGAAGATTAAACGTTTTGGCCAACATAATGAATAAAACGTATGAAGATATTTTTAATGAGTTTGAAGGCAAAGAATACGAGTTAGCTCTCTTTGATGGAGATGTAAAATATCATTTAGGTTATTCAACAAATATTATTACCAAAGATGGAAAAAAAATTCATTTAAGTTTAACCCCCAATCCATCGCATCTAGAGACAGTAGCAAGTGTAGTACAAGGAATATCAAGAGCAAAAATAGACAATGTTTATAAAGGAGATTTTTCAAAATTAGCGCCCATTATTATCCACGGAGATGCAGCAGTAGCGGGGCAAGGCATAGTTTATGAACTTATTCAAATGTCTAAATTAGATGGATACAAAACCGGTGGAACTATCCATTTAGTTATAAATAATCAAATAGGATTTACTACAAATTATCTCGACGCAAGGTCATCTACCTATTGCACAGATATTGCAAAGGTGGTATTGTCGCCAGTTTTTCATGTAAACGGCGACGATGTAGAAGGACTAGTTTATGCAATTAAATTGGCAATGGAATTTCGTCAAAAATTTGAACGAGATGTTTTTATTGATTTGCTCTGTTACAGAAAGTACGGACACAACGAAGGAGACGAACCACGTTTCACTCAACCATTACTCTACAAAGCAATTGAAAAACATCCCAATCCAAGAGAAATCTATCTAAAAAAATTGATTAGCGAGGGAGTTGTTACCGATGCCGAAGCAAAAGAAATTGACAAAGAGTTTAAATCAACTCTGCAAGATAGATTAGATTTTGCAAAACAAATTAGAAAAACAAAAATTACTTCTTTTTTAGAAGGTGTATGGAAAGGAATAAAAGTAACAGATGAAAAAGACTTTGAAGAATCTATCGACACATCGGTAAATGCTGAACTTTTTAAAGAATTAGTTGCCAAAACATCAACCCTACCTAAAGACAAACATTTTTTTGTAAAAATTCTAAAGCTGTTTAAAGAAAGAGCCGAAATGAATAATACCAATTCTTACGATTGGGCAACAGGCGAGTTAATGGCCTATGCAACGCTTTTGTTAGAAGGTCATCCGGTTAGGCTTAGCGGACAAGATGTAGAGAGAGGAACTTTTTCTCACCGCCACGCAGTTGTAAAAATGGACGAGTCTGAAGAAGAATATATTCCACTTTCAAACTTATCTAATACACAAGCACCCTTTTATATTTACAACAGTTTGCTATCAGAATACGGAGTGTTAGGTTTTGATTATGGGTATGCAATGGCATCTCCAAATACATTAACAATTTGGGAAGCTCAATTTGGAGATTTTAATAACGGTGCCCAAATTATCATTGACCAATACTTGAGTAGCGCCGAAGATAAATGGAGAAGGATGAATGGAATTTGTTTGTTTCTTCCTCACGGTTACGAGGGTCAGGGTAGCGAACACAGCAGCGCCAGAATGGAAAGATTTTTAGTGCTGTGTGCAGAGTACAATATGTATGTTGTAAACATTACTACTCCAGCAAATTTCTTTCATGTACTTAGGAGGCAATTAAAAAATAATTTTAGAAAACCACTCATCGCCTTCACACCTAAAAGCCTACTTCGTCATCCAAAATGTGTTTCAAAATTGGAAGAGTTTTCTACGCAAAAATTTAAAGAAGTAATTGATGATTCTTCCATTGATTCTAAAAATGTAAAAAGAATTCTTTTTTGCACAGGTAAAATTTATTACGATTTAGACGACTACAGAATTTTAAATAAAATTAATAATGTAGCAATAGTTAGGATAGAACAACTTTATCCTTTCCCATTAAACCAAGTGAATAAACTTTTTGAAAAATATTCTAAAGCAACAGAATTTACTTGGGTGCAAGAAGAACCAGAAAATATGGGTGCTTGGCCATATTTACATAGAACATTAAAAACGATAAAGCTAAATGTTGTTGCCCGAGAAGAAAGTGCCTCACCGGCAACAGGTTCTCCAAAAATGCATGCCGCACAGCAAAAAAATATTGTAGAAACTTCATTCACTAATCTTTAATTACAATATGGTCAAATACACTTTATGTTTCTTTATTACATTTTCTTTTTTTTCAATTAATTGCTTTTCACAACATTTTGGAAAATTAGAAATTTCTGCAGACCATAAAGTAGCAAAACTTTTTGAAAGATATCTCCAAGAGAACAAGAAGAATCAAACAATTGATGGCTTTAGAGTGCAAATTCATTTTGGAAACGACAGAGAAAAAGCAAAAGACATAAAAACTAAATTTTTAACTTTTTACCCACAAATAGAAGCTTACGAAAGTTATCAGCAACCAAATTTCAGAATTAGAACGGGTGATTTTAGAACCAGGTACGAAGCTCTAAAATTTCAAAAACTAATTGCAGCAAATTTTCCAAGTTCCTATATCGTTTCTGACAATATTAAGTTGCCAATTTTAAACAGTTCATCAAAACAAGAATAGATAAAGTTTTTATGAAAAATAAAATTCCAAATTCCTTTGTTGAGTATCAAAAAATCTATGAAGATTCAATAAATGAACCAGAAAAGTTTTGGGAAGAAATTGCTGATAGTTTTACTTGGAGAAAAAAGTGGGATAAAACCTTGGAATGGAATTTTAATACAGCTCAAACCAAATGGTTTTTAAATGGGAAACTAAACATTACTGAAAATTGTTTAGACAGAAATCTTAAAGAAAATGGAGATAAAATTGCTTTTTACTTCGAACAAAACGAAGATACTCCATCTCAAAAACCAATTACCTACAATGAATTATTTGAGCAGGTTTGTCAGCTGTCAAATTATTTAAAATCTATTGGAATTAACAAAGGTGATAAGGTATGTTTATACATGCCAATGATACCGGAGTTGGCAATTAGCGTATTAGCGTGTGCAAGAATTGGAGCAGTTCATTCGGTAATTTTTGGAGGATTTTCCGCAACTGCAATTTCCGACAGAATACAAGATTGTGATGCAAAATTAGTAATCACCACAGATGGCGCATACCGCGGAAATAAAACAATTCCAATGAAATCTACTGTTGACGAAGCCTTGGAATTGTGCCCCGGTGTTACTAATGTTTTGGTAAAAAAGAGAACCTCAAGCACAGTTGATATAAAACCAGGAAGAGATTTTTGGTGGGAAGAAGAAGTCTCAAAAATGGAAAAGTTTTGCGAGGCAACTGAAATGGATTCAGAAGATCCTCTGTTTATTTTATACACAAGCGGAAGTACAGGAAAACCTAAAGGTGTAGTTCACACCTGCGGCGGCTATATGATTTACACTGCATATACTTTTGCTACTGTTTTTCAATACAAGCAAAATGAAGTTTTTTGGTGTACTGCAGATATAGGATGGATAACAGGACACACTTATATTGTTTATGCACCCTTAATGAATGCAGCTACATCCATACTTTTTGAAGGTATTCCCACTTATCCCGATGCAGGAAGATTTTGGAAAATAGTAGAAAAATATAAAGTAAATATTTTTTATACTGCTCCTACTGCAATTAGAGCATTAGAAGCTTGTGGATTAGAATTCATTAAGCCATACGATTTAAGTTCGCTAAGAGTTTTAGGTTCAGTGGGCGAACCAATAAATGTAGAAGCGTGGGAATGGTACAACACAAATATTGGAAAAAATAATTGTCCAATAGTTGATACGTGGTGGCAAACAGAAACTGGCGGAATATTAATTTCGCCAATTGCAGGTATAACAAAAACTAAACCCGGATTTGCAACATTACCTTTGCCCGGAGTTCAGCCAATTTTGGTTGATGAAAATGGAAACGAAATTTTAGGAAATAATGTAGAAGGAAATTTGTGCATTAAATTTCCTTGGCCTTCCATTATCAGAACAACTTATGGCGATCACGAAAGGTGCAGAACCACCTACTTTTCTACCTATAAAAATTTGTATTTCACCGGAGATGGCTGCAGAAGAGACCAAGATGGTTATTACAGAATAACGGGTAGGGTAGACGATGTTATGAATATTTCCGGACATAGAATAGGCACCGCCGAAGTAGAAAGCGCCATAAACATGCACCCAGATATTGTAGAAAGTGCAGTGGTTGGTTATCCTCACGATATAAAAGGACAAGGAATTTACGCTTATGTAATTTGCACTAACAGAGAAAAAAACGAAGAAATTTTAAAAAAAGAAATCTTAGCAGAAGTCACAAAATTTATTGGGCCAATAGCAAAGCCTGATAAAATTCAACTTGTAACTGGTTTGCCAAAAACAAGGTCAGGAAAAATCATGCGAAGAATATTAAGAAAAATTGCAGAGGGAGAAACACAAAGTTTAGGTGACACATCTACACTATTAGACCCTTCGGTGGTGGAACAAATTATATTTGGCGCAGTAAAATAAATTTAAAAATGAGTACAATAAAAAAACTAAAAAGTTATGCTGTTGGAAGCTGGATTGAAGGAACAGACGATGGCATTATTCTAAAAGATTCGATAAACGGAAACGATTTGTTTTTGGCCAGTTCAAAAGGGTTAGATTTTAAAGAAATGTTAAGCTACGCAAAAACTGTTGGCGGTCCAGCTTTACGCAAAATGACTTTCCATCAAAGAGCTAGAATGATTAAAGCGTTGGCTCTGCATTTGGGAACTAAAAAAGAGGTGTTCTATAAGTTATCTTACTCAACAGGTGCTACCAAAATAGACAGTTGGATTGACATAGAAGGTGGTATAGGAAACTTATTTGTATATGCCAGCAAAGGCAGAAGAGAGTTGCCTGATGAAACTTTTTTAATGGATGGCAATCAAGAAAATATTTCTAAAAATGGAACTTTTACTGCCCAACATATATGTGTTCCATTAGAAGGTGTTGCAATTCACATCAATGCTTTTAATTTTCCTGTTTGGGGAATGTTAGAAAAAATTGCTGTTAACTTTTTAGCAGGGATGCCAACCATCGTAAAGCCGGCAACCGTTACCTGTTATCTTACACACTTGGTAGTAGAAGAGATAGTGCAATCTAATATTTTGCCAGCAGGTGCTTTGCAACTTATTTGTGGCTCGGCAGGAGATATTTTAAATTATGTAGATTGTCAAGACGTAGTAACATTTACGGGCTCTGCAAGTACAGGAAAAATGCTTAAATCTCACCCTACAATTTTAGAAAATTCAGTGAGGTTTAATATGGAAGCCGATTCATTAAATTGCTCAATTTTAGGCACAGATGCTAATCCATCAACTCCAGAGTTTTCTTTGTTCGTAAAAGAAGTCGTAAAAGAAATGACAGTTAAAGCAGGTCAGAAATGTACTGCCATAAGAAGGATTATTGTTCCGGAAAATTTACTGGAAGATGTTTCCAA